>JAZRLK010000108.1:0-2248 GCA_045646805.1 Faecousia sp. | reverse complement strand
CATCCGGGCAACGGTGATTGGGGCAGGCTGCCATAGCACCCAGCTTTCCGGCAGTACGGTGTTCTGCGCAGATATGCAGCTGCCGAAAAAGAATCTGCCGGTGGTGGGCTTGACCCGGCAGGAGCAGGATTCCGAAAATCTGGCGTCGGTGATCGCGCAGAAGCTTTCCCAGGCGGATAGCCCCGAGGCAGTGCTGGCATTTCCGGGCTACGAAAATCCGGATTATGGGAAGATCAGCGCCCTGGCGCAGAAAATCGTTTCGGCAATGGCAGGCAGACCTATTTATGTATGCCTGCAGGGGGATATGGCAAAGGCTTTGGGGCAGAAGATCAGCTTGCTTTTGCCGGAAAAACGCCCCTGCCTGTGCCTGGATAAACTGCGCTTTGCGGAACAGAGCTACCTGGATATCGGCAGCCCCGTAGGCCCATGCTTTCCGGTGGTGATCAAAACCTTAGTCCTGTCCAAAGAAAACTAAATCAGAATTTATATCGCTAACGCTCATAAATTCAATGCTGAATGCTAAATGCTAAATGATGAATGAATGTGTCGCCAAAGGCGTCTATTTAAAATCATTTTCGAAGAAAATACCTCAATTCAGCATTCAGCATTCTGCATTTTGCATTTGATTGTTTATCGGGCGTTAGCACGATAAACAATCATGTACGAAAGGGGAACAGATATGAAATTAAAAACCGTATTATTGGGTAAAACATACGAGTTTCGGGATCTGAAGCAGGTTTTGGCAAAGGCCAACGAGGAAAAAACCGGCGATAAACTGGCAGGTCTTGCGGCGGAAAATGCCCAGGAACGGGTGGCTGCCAAGGTGGTTTTGTCTGCTGTGACTTTGCACGACCTGCGGGAGAATCCTGCCGTGCCCTATGAATTGGATGAGGTCACCCGAATCATCCAGGACGATGTAAACGAGGCGGTGTACCGAAAAATCCAGAATTGGACAGTGGCGGAACTGCGTGAATGGCTGCTCAGCGAAACAACCACCGGCGACGATATCCGCAAGCTCAGCCGGGGTCTGACTTCTGAAATGGTGGCGGCGGTTGCCAAGCTGATGAGCAATCTGGATTTGATCTACTGCGCAAACAAAATTACAGTCACCGCCCATTGCAATACCACCATCGGTCTGCCGGGGACATTGTCCCGCCGCCTGCAGCCGAACCACACCACCGATGACCCCGACGGCATCACTGCTTCCACTTTGGAGGGTCTGACCTTCGGCGCAGGTGATGCGGTGATCGGGCTGAATCCTGTGACGGATTCTCCGGAGCAGGTGGGAAAAGTCCTGCGCAGATTCCAGGAAATTAAAGAATATTGGCAGATTCCTACCCAAATATGCGTGCTGGCCCATGTGACAGCGCAGATGAAGGCTGTGCGTAACGGCGCACCTGCGGATCTGATCTTCCAGTCCATTGCCGGTTCCCAGAAGGGCAACGAAGCATTCGGTTTTTCCGCCGATACCTTGGAGGAAGCCCGGCAGCTTCTTCTGAAAGAGGGCACAGCAGAAGGACCCAATGTGATGTACTTCGAAACAGGACAGGGCTCGGAGCTTTCCAGCAACGCCCATTATGATACCGACCAGGTGACTATGGAGGCACGGTGCTACGGCTTTGCCAAGCGATTCCAGCCTTTTTTGGTCAATACGGTGGTGGGCTTTATCGGACCGGAATATCTGTATAATTCCAAGCAGGTAACAAGAGCCGGTTTGGAGGATCACTTTATGGGTAAGCTGACGGGCATTTCTATGGGCTGTGACTGCTGCTATACCAACCATATGAAGGCAGACCAGAATGACATTGAGAATTTAGCGGCGCTTTTGACAATGGCAGGCTGCAATTATTTTATGGGCATCCCTCACGGCGACGATATTATGCTCAATTATCAGACCACCGGTTTCCGGGAAACAGCTGCGCTGCGGGAGTTGACGGGCAAAACTGCCATACCGGAGTTTCAGCAGTGGCTGGAAAAAATGGGCTTTGTGGAAAACGGCAGGCTGACGAAAAAAGCCGGCGACGGCTCCTGCCTGCTGCTTAAATAAATAAGAATTTATCTTACTAACGCACAGAGTATCGTACCTGTGTGGCATTGCGAGCCCCGCCAGGGGCGTGGCAATCTCATAGTAGGCAGTTTCTTCTATCGCAAGCTTACCTGAACAAGTAAGATTGTACCAAGAGATTCCCACGGGTCTAACGACCCTCGGAATGACACCCGGTTCGATAGTTTTCATAGTAAGATAAAC
>JAZRLK010000107.1:0-25309 GCA_045646805.1 Faecousia sp. | reverse complement strand
CAGGGGCGTGGCAATCTCATAGTAGGCAGTTTCTTCTATCGCAAGCTTACCTGAACAAGTAAGATTGTACCAAGAGATTCCCACGGGTCTAACGACCCTCGGAATGACACCCGGTTCGATAGTTTTCATAGTAAGATAAACAATCATTTACGTTAAAAGGTGGCGGATATGCTCCGCCACCTTCTTACAATATTCTACTATAGAGCTTTGTCAGCAGTTTCCGTAAGGGTACAAACAGCACCAATGCAATTACAAAATTGCCCACTGCATGGGGAATATCGTATGGTACGCCGGAAATCCACCAGCTTACCGCATAGCCGATTCCACCACTGACGGCATAGACCGGCGTGCAAAGCAAGCCAAACAGCAGACCAAAACTACCACTGAGTAATGCCCACACAATGGGATTTTTTATACTCCGCAGAAGCCATGCACCACCGGCCAAAATGAGCCATATATATAGATAGTTGATAGACCACAGGTGAAATCCGTGGTACAAAAATTCCATAAAAACATAGATATATATGGGGTAAATGCATTTTCTACCGAACACAACGGCATACAGCATCACAAACAAGGATACCGGTTCAATATTGGGCAGACCGGCCATGGCAACCTTGGCAGCAAAGGTCAACGACCCCAGCATACCAAACAAAACCGCCTGCCGCAGGGTAAGTTTAGAACCCAACGGTATACACCACTTCTATTTTATCGCCATTACGGATAGGCATTTTGTCTGCGCCGACCATAGCATCTTCGCCATTGCGGACGATCTTCCACCAGCCGCCGTCTACATTATAATCCGCCAGTTCTCCGTCAGCCACCAGAATATACAGACCATACTGATCCCGGTTATCTTCTACGATACCTTCTTTGACCAGCAGTTTGCCCAGATAAAGCTCCCATGTTTCGCAGTTAAATTCCCGGCGGCTGCCGTCTTTATGCACCACGGTGACAGTGATGGTCTTTTCTCCGATCTCCACACCTTCCTGATTGAGCTTATAAAGCCCCAGCATACCGGCAGCCACGCCAAGCAGCAGCACCGCAGCCACAACGATTAAGATGATTTGCGTTTTCCTGTTTTTCATAATTTTTCCTCCTAAAATGCAAAATACCGCGGCACCTATCATAGGTGCCACGGCCGTTTTTCCGTGACAAACAATTCTCCGTTATTCCGCGAAGAATGGAGGGCTACACATTTTGTAGGTCTTCTGACTTATATGCTATCCGGAGGTTGCAGCCCGGAGAATGTTTTCAGCCTTCCCAGATAATTCCAGTGACTGGTTTTCACCAACGAAAACATCTTCGCATACTTACAGCGGCGGTACCGTTCGGGATTTACACCCGATTATCTTGTTCAGCAAAACCAGCCAAACGCCAGCCTTGCCACAAAATGGCTATCCAGTTGTCTTATGCATTATATCACAAGGGGATTTTTCTGTCAACTTTACATTTTCTTCTGTTTATGCTATAGTATAGGCAGATATTTTCAGGAGATGCAATTTTCATGGAAAGAAACAACTACGTTACCATTCATACCGATGCCATACTCTCCAATTACAGAGCGGTCTGCAAGAAAGTCGGCGTCCCCGTTATGGCGGTGGTCAAGGCCGATGCTTACGGCCACGGCGCAGTGCAAATTGCCCGGCTATTGGCACCGGAATGTCCTTTTTTCGGCGTTTCCTCCCTGTCGGAAGCTTTGGAGCTGCGGCAGGCAGGCATTGATACACCTATTCTGATTTTGGGTCATACACCTATGTCTGTGTTCCCACAGCTATTGCAGGAAAATATCCGGGTTGCGATTTTCTCTTTGGAAGATGCCGCAGAACTTAGCCGGCAGGCTGTATGCAAGGGCGTAACCGCCCGCTGCCATTTGGTTGTGGACACCGGTATGAGCCGGATCGGCTTTCAAGCCACAGAGGAAGCCGCAGATATCTGCCGGGAAATTTCTTTGCTCCCCAATTTGGAAATCGAAGGAATTTTCAGCCATTTTGCCACGGCTGACTGCGCCGATCTTGCCCGGTCTTATGCTCAAAAAGAGCTGTTTGACCATTTCTGCCGGATGCTCTCCGACCGGGGAATTGAACCGAAAATCCGGCATTTAAACAACTCAGCAGGCATTATGAATTTCCAAAGCCACTATGATATGGTGCGCTCCGGCATTGTAACCTACGGTCTTTATCCCAGCAGTGAGGTTTCCCCGGATTTGCTGGATCTGACTCCGGCTATGAGCTGGTACAGCCGGGTCTCTCATATTAAAACACTGCCCGAAGGCAGGCAGATCAGCTACGGCGGAACTTATGTCACGACAAAGCCTACTCAGGTAGCAACCGTTCCTGTTGGTTACGCTGACGGCTACCGCCGTTCCTTATCCTCTAACTTCTATGTGCTCATCCGTGGCAAGAAAGCGCCTATTTTAGGCCGGGTTTGCATGGATCAGATGATGGTGGATGTGACCGGAATTGAAGGCGTTTGCATTGGCGATCGGGTTACACTGATCGGAACTGACGGCACGGAAAAAATCACCGTTGAACAAATCGCAGAGGCCGCCGGTTCCTTCAATTACGAATTCGTATGCGGTATCAGCCGCCGGGTATGCCGCCGGTATGAATCCAAATCCGAGCTTCTGCAGGAAGTGGATTTCCTTTTGAACAAACCATCTGTTTAAAATTACAGGCTGTACCAATTTGGTACAGCCTGCTTTTTTACAGCAATGGCAAATCCTTCTCATGGAGCAGAACACCGTCTTTTTCCAGGATTGCTTGCAAAGCTTCTATATCCAAAAAATCAGCAAGACCTCCGGCATTTTGTGCCGGAGGTGCTTTATATGTGGTTTTTCAGTTGGTGCAGCAGGTCGCCCTGCAGGTAAAAGGTTGTTTCAAAGTGCAAAAACTTATCTGTATTACGATCCCACAGAATCAGCAGTTTGGGCGGAAAATCCTCGTCACCTTCCCAAAACTGCAGCAGCACCGGGAAAAATTCCGTCACCGGGAACAGGCATGTCAGATCTGCGCCTGCCATTTTCGGCTGCAACACGCCGCCTAATTTTTCGCAGGCCTCTTTTAGTTCCGTCAGATGGCCGTCAAAAAGTTTTGCGTATTTTTCCGTAAAGGGTTCGGTTTGCGTAATACCTGCAACTATAAAAGTTCCCACAGCGCACCATTGACCGCACAATTTCGGCACAGCTTCATCCTTGTTAAAGCAAAGCAGGTCATAAATGGTCATAACCGTGCTATACTCCCGGCACTCTTTCCATATATTTTGAAGGCATTGCTCTATTGCAGCGGTTTCTCGGTTTATCCGGCAAGGGGTGTTCAGATATGTCAAATAGACCCACTGCTCGTCAGCCTTTAAATGGAATTTTCCGATCAGCCTTTCCTGATCGTACTGCAAAAATATCCGCCTGGCGATATCCACCTGAAGATCGTAGTTATCCATAAATGCCCCCCCTTTTTCTCTATTATACCATTTTCTTTTTTATTTGCAATTCCGGGAAAAACATAGTAAAATACAGATATTATATACTTGGAGGATTATTTATGAAAGAATATGAAATTGTTGCAAAATTTCTCAACGGCTGCGCAGGCGCTGCCCATCCGCAGACCTTTTTTGAAGAAGCAGAGCTTACCAGCACCGATGATTATGTCCGCACCAAGCACGGCAAGGATTTTGAAAAATTCCAAAAAGAAACGCTGCCCAACGGCCAGATCCTGTACACCTACGATAACGGAACGGTTACCTATATCTACGAATTTACTGAGCTTTAATTCATTTCTACGATTTGCACCTGATAGGAGGACTTAAATGAAGCTGTTTGAAGACAAAATTGTTGTCATTACCGGCGGGGCTGGGGGCATCGGAAAATGCGTGGCTCAGGAGTTTTCCAAAGAAGGGGCTACTGTATGCGTAATTGACTGTGCAGAAGGCGATCACTATGTGGGAGATATTGGGAACAAAGAAACATTGGAGGACTTTGCCCGGAGTGTAACTGAAAAATACGGCCGGGTTGATGTATTGGTAAACAATGCGCCCCCAAGCTTTATCGGCATTGAGCAGTGCAGCTATGAGCAATTTCAGAACGCTTTGGCTGTTGGTGTCACCGCACCCTTTTATCTGAGCAAGCTGTTTGCTCCCTATTTTGCACCCGGGGCCAGCATTATCAACATCTCTTCCTCCCGGGATCGGATGAGCCAGCCCCAAAGCGAAAGCTACGCCGCCGCTAAGGGCGGCATTGCCGCACTGACTCACGCCCTGGCTGTCAGCTTTGCCGGAAAGGTCAGGGTTAACAGCATATCTCCCGGCTGGATCGATGTGGACTACAAAGTTTATGAAGGCCCGGATGCCATACAGCAGCCAGCCGGTCGGGTGGGAAATCCTATGGACATTGCCAATATGATCCTGTTTTTGGCATCTGACAAAGCAGGCTTTATCACCGGAGAAAACATCTGCATTGACGGCGGACAAACACGCCTGATGATCTACCACGGCGATCACGGATGGAGTTTGAATCCATAACATAAGGAGAAACATATGGGCTATTTTGCCGTTATTGACACGGAAACCAACTGGGCTGACCAGGTTATGAGCATTGGAACGGTTATTGCCGAGGAACACAGCTTCAAACCGGTGGATACCAAATACCACGTTCTGCCAATAGAATGTCAGGTTGGCGGAATGTATGAAGATACCCTGTTTATCGAAACGCCGGTTGCTCCCATTCTTTCCACCCGGGCTAAGGCGATCCAGGATCTGCGGCAATGGTTTGCGTCCTACAATGTGCAATCCATTTTCGCCTACAACGCCTGCTTTGACCGCAATCATCTGCCGGAACTGAAGGATTTTGATTGGTACGATATTATGCGTCTTGCTGCCTATCGGCAATTTAACCGCAAGATTCCTGCCGGAGCAGAATGCTGCTCCACCGGTCGGCTGAAACGGGGCTATGGCGTAGAACCTATGCTTCGGCTGCTTTCCGGAAACTTTTCATACCGGGAAAGTCACAATGCCTATTATGATGCCTTGGAAGAACTGGAAATTATGAAGCTGCTGGGGTACGGCCTGGAAACATACAAACCCCTCTAAAAAATGGCGAGCTGCAAAAATGCAGCTCGCCATATTTTTACCATACAAAAGGAATGAGCCTGTATTTGACTTTCTTTTTATATTCTGCGTAGCCGGGAAGTTCCTGTGTCAGCAGCTTTTCTTCATCCAGCAGGCGAATGACCATAATTGCCGGGTAGAAAGCAAAGGGGATCAAGCCATACCAGGAACCCAGCACCAGCGGCATCATCAAAAACAGCAGGATGGTCACCCCGTACATAGGATGGCGGACGATTCCGTACAGCCCGGTATCCACAACAATCTGCCCTTCTTCTACCTTGACAGTACGGCTGAGATATGCGTTTTCCCGCATCACTTCGGCATACAGGGCATAGGCAATCAAAAACAGAACCGATGCCGTTACCACCACCCACGGGGGCATCTGCGACCAGCCAAAACGGAAGTCCAGCCCTGCCGTAACGAATCCGGCAACAAACATCAGCCCGGCAAGTCCCAAAACACCTTTCTGCGCCTTTTGCTTTTCCTTGGCATCCAGCCGTTTGGCAAGAAATTCCGGAGATTTGAAAAACATAACAAATCCGGCAATCAGCATAGGGCCAAACAGCAGCCCCATCAGCAGCCAGCCTAACGGAAATTTCATTGTTCCGGCAGGCAGGAAAATCAGTGCGCCGACCATAAGCAGACCACAGATATATTTTATAAGTCCATTTAGAAGCAACTTCATATTTTTAACCTCTTATAAATTTTTCAGGTGGGTATTCAAATAGTTCAAAACTTTTTTCTTGTCCGCTGACCACAAAGGGGCGATCAGGTCTTTTTTCGCACCGTCGCCGGTAATCCGATGCACCACCGTTTCCGGCGGCAAGACTGCTAAGCAGCGATCCAATATCCCGGCATATTCCGGCAACTCCAGGCAGCGGAATTCTCCTGCCTGATAGTCCCGGGCCAAATCAGTATCTTTCAGAATATGCAGAAGGTGAAATTTCACCCCGTCGGTACCGGCATTTACGGCGCATTGGGTCGTTTCCACCATCTGATCCGCCGTTTCCCCCGGAAGTCCCAAAATGATGTGGGTCACCACCTCAATCCCCGCAGCCTTCAGCCGCTTTACAGCATCGTAGTACACTTCGTTTCCATAGCCCCGACGGATATAACGGATGCTGTTACGGTGGATTGTCTGCAGTCCCAGTTCCACGGAAATCGGTTTTTCTTTATTTAACCGGGACAAAAGGTTGATCACATCATCGGGCAAGCAGTCCGGTCTTGTGCCAATGGCAATTCCTACCACATCTTCTGCTTCCATTGCCTGCCGGTAAAGATTCTCCAAGACCTCGATAGGGGCATATGTATTGGTAAAGGACTGAAAATAAGCGATAAACTTCTCGCCGCCTTTAAAAGCTACTTTTTTCCGTGCCTGGGCAAGCTGGCAAGTGATATCCCCCTGCCGGGCAGCAAAGGCACTGCCCCCATCCGGACCGCAGAAGATACAGCCTTTTGTTCCCAATGTGCCGTCCCGGTTGGGACAGGTAAAGCCCGCATCTATGCTGAGTTTATAAACCTTGCAGCCGAATTTCCGGCGGTAATGCTCCGTAAGCCGAACGGGCATACGCTTCCCTCCCCCATTTTTTCTTTATTATAGCACGAAAACAAGCAAGCGCAACAAATATATAATTTTTACATTTTATGTATATCCTCCAAGAAATTGGAAACAATGAGCTATGGAGGTGCTTATATGCGCAAGAAAAAATTTATGGAAATTCTGAAGGGTAAGGGCTACTACATAGCCCTGGTCCTGTGTGCTGCGGCTATCGGGATTTCCGGCTATTTGTATTACCAAAACAAAGAAAACCCCAGCGATTCTCTGGACAACACTCCTGTAATCAACGACAATGTGGTAGACAGCGATGTGCAGGCATCTGCAACCACACCGGATGAATCGGTTCCCGATGCGTCCACTCCCACAGAAGGCAACCAAAAACCCAGCAAGATCACCCGTCCCGTCTCCGGGCAGACGGTGCTGGAGTATACCATGGAAGCTCTGTGCTACAACCCTACCACACGGGATTGGCGTGTTCACAACGGCATCGACATTGCCGCAGAACCGGGCACAGAGGTTTGCGCCGCTGCTGACGGCACAGTTTACACCGTTTACGAGGACGAAACCATGGGCACTACGGTTGTGATCCGTCACGATGGCGGTTATGTTACCAAGTATGCCTCTTTGGCTGCAGATGTCAGCGTCAGCGCAGGACAAAGCGTTACTGCCGGTCAAAAAATCGGAACAGTTGGCTGCACCGCTTTGCTGGAAACTGCCATTGGCGATCATCTGCATTTTGCAGTCACCTGCAACGGTGCAGTTGTGGATCCCAACGAATTTTTAGAAGAAAACTGAATATCTTCCGGGGTGTTCTGTAACACCCCGGTTTCTTTTATGATTGACACCGGTGTTTTTTCGGGATATAATAAAGAAAAAATTTAGGAGGTTTTACTATGGAAAACGAAGAACTGCTGCAGGAAGAGGAAGTTTCCACCCTGATGCTCACCGACGAAAACGGCGTGGACACCGAATTTGAATACTTAGACTGCATCGACTATGAAGGCAAGGAATATCTGATCCTGCTGCCCCTGGATGATGAAGAAAACGGCATCGTGATTCTGGAAGTCGAGCCCGTTGACGAGGAAACAGAAAATTATCTGTCCGTTACCGACACCGACATTCTGGACGCCGTCTACGGCATCTTCAAGGAAAAGTATCAGGATATCATTGAATTCGAAGACTAAAACACAAAAAACACACTGCCTTGCAGCAAGTGCAAGGCAGTGATTTTTTATGTATTTTTAAAAGTCACAACGCATTGGCCTTCCTGCATCTCCAAAGACCAATCGGCAATTTGAGTTGCAGCCTCCCGGTGGGTGACGGCGATGCAGGTTTTGCCCGGAAGCTGGCTGATCCGGCTGAGGACCAGCTTTTCCGTGGGATCGTCCAGAGCAGATGTTGCTTCATCCAAAAGCAGGATAGGAGCATCGCTCAAAATAGCTCTGGCAATACTCAGCCGCTGCGCCTGACCTTCGGAAAGACCCAGGGCATTTTCGCCCACGACCGTATCCAAGCCCTGAGGCAGCGAGGGCAGATAATCATCCATAGCGCTGATATAAATTGCCCGGTTGATCTCCTCTTCCGTGGCGTTTTCATTGGCTACAAGAAGATTCTCCCGCAGTGTTCCGCTAAGCAGCAGATTTCCCTGGGGGATATAAGCAAAGAGCTTACGGGTCGTACTATTGACCGCAACCGGCTCATCCTCTGTTTCTAAAAGAAGTGATCCTTCCTTCGGCGGGAATATGCCCAGCAGAAGCTTGAGCAAGGTGCTCTTGCCGATGCCGGAATGACCCACAATTACGCCGAAACTTCCCTTGGGCAGGGAGAAATTCGCATGGTCAAATACCAAATCCCGGTCATAGGCAAAGGTCAGATTTTCCGCCCGAATGGCGGTCATTTTGCTATAGAGTTCTTCCGGCTCCTTCCGGCTGGTATCTTCTGTATTGCAAACTTCATCCAGTTCCATCAGCCGCTCCGCAGAAGCGCAGAGAGCGGCATACTGGGGTGCAATGCTGGACATATTGGTAAACGGGCCTCGGACTTGGGCGATCAGCTGCGTTACAGCAATCAATGTACCGTAGGTCATCGTTCCGTTCAGGATGCCAACGGCACAGAAAACAAGACCGCCAAAGGAAGATCCGTAAGCCAGGATATTCATACAGGTATGAGAAATAATGGCAATATTTTTCCGTTTGCGGTGAAGATCATAACGCTCCTTCAGCAGCTTATCTGCCCGCTTCTCCATAACCCGGGAAATATCCATTGCCTGAACCATCAGAAGCTTTTCCAGTGTTTCCTGAATAAAGCCGGAAACCTTGCCCTGCGCACGGCTGACACGCTTATTCAGATCCCGTAAGCCTCTGCGGATAATGCCGGTTACGATTACCACAAAAATGCCGCCTGCTACAATCACATATGTCAGCTTCGGCTCGATGGTAACCAAAACCGATATGGCACTGACAAGACCTGTTGCCATAGCCGCTACAGACGGCAAAATTGACAGAACGCTGGAAATGATGATCTGAACATCATGGTTCAGATGGCTGAGCAGGTCGCCTGTATGGTACTTGGAAACCTGAGAAAATTCGCCCCGAAGCAAGCCGTGAAGAAACTTCTTTTTCAGATCACGGTCGATCACTGCAGTGAGCCAATCCTTCAGTGCGTGAATCAGCACATAATTTACCAGTATTCCCACGATCAGCGCACCCTGCTTGAAGCAGGCTTCGAAAAACTCCTGAGATTCTCTTTTTTGCGCCGCATCCACTACTGCTTTGGAACCTAAGGCAAACCACACGCTGAACAATGCGCTGGCAACATTACACAGCACAAGAAAAATCAGTGCCGGAATCCACGGCTTCAGTAATTTAAGTATCCACGGAAAAACCCGTTTTTTCTGATCCATGCCCGGCACCTCCTTTTGTAGATCATATCTTTTTGATTATAACACTTTATTTACCAGCAGTCAACTACTCGATCACATAGGCAGCAGTGATCTGTCCATAATAAGCAGTATGATAGTCCCCTTTTTCACAGCCTTCAGGAACAGGGTAGTATCTTGCAGTATTTTCTTCATTGATGGCATCCGGATCCTGATCCTGCCGGTAGATCACCTTACATTCCAGAGTCAGCGGCAGCTGGCGGATGCCGGGAACGGAAATGGTTTCCGGTTCTTCCAAAGTCAGTCCCAGCTGAGCGATCTTATCCATATCTCTGCCGGAACGGGTTCCGCAGATGCTCAAAATGGATTTATCGCACTGCCCGTAGGGGATATTGACGGTAAATTCCGGATTTTTGTCCAAAAGTTCTTTGGTATACCGGCTTTCCCGAACAAAGGCAATAAAAATCGGTTTGCCCCACTGGATGCCTAATGTTCCCCAGCCGATGGTCATTGTATTCACTTTTCCCTCCGCCGCAGTCGTCAGCAGGACACCCTTGCCCACATTGGCAAGAATATGACCGGCTTCATCCCACAATTCAACATTTCTTTTCATCCGACTTCCTCCTTACAGGTATTCGTTTCATTTAATGCAGCTATACCGATAATTATCCTCTTGTTTTATATTGCAATTCCTGCTTTTTGTTAATAACCGATGTTCCGGGGGCTACAGATTCTGTGATAAAAACGTTGGATCCGATCACAGAGCCCTTGCCGATTACTGTATCGCCACCCAAAATGGATGCACCGGCATAGATGGTCACATCGTCTTCTATGGTGGGATGGCGGCGTTTGCCACGCAAGCTTTGACCGCCCCGGGTGGACAGTGCGCCCAGGGTAACACCCTGGTATATTTTTACATTTTTCCCGATCACTGTGGTTTCACCGATTACAATGCCTGTGCCGTGGTCGATAAAGAAATATTCGTCAACCGTGGCGCCGGGATGGATATCAATGCCTGTCAGATTATGGGCATATTCCGTCATAATCCGGGGAAGCATAGGAACATCCAGCAAATAAAGCTCGTGGGCTAAACGGAAAACCGTAATGGCAAACATACCCGGGTAGGAGAAAATAATTTCCGCCATACTGGTTGCTGCCGGGTCGCCATCATAGGCCGCCTGCAGGTCTGTTTGCACCATAGCACGGATTTTGGGAATCCGGCTGAAAAATGTCAGGCAGACAGTTTGGGCTTTTTGATCCGCATTTTCCTTACTCTCTCCCTGTCCCTGAAGAACAAGGCTGATCTGACCGGTAAGATGGCGCATCACATCCTCAATGAGTACGGAAAGATTGGTCTTGGTATTATAAAACTTGTAGCTTTTATCCGGGAAATAACCGGGATACACGATTCTGCGCAGCTTCTGCACAATATCGATGATTCTATCTCTGTCGGGACAGCGCAAGAGCTCCAGGCAGTCAATATCCCGACCTGTCCGGTAATCTTCCAAAATACTGTCTACAACTTGTTCAATTTGATTTTCCAAAGGTGTCATAGGAATCCCCTCCTCCTCTATTGTATACCATATACACAGACACAAGTCAATGTTCCTATTGACCTAAATGGGATTTCTGCTTTATAATAAGAAAAAAATCCGGGAGGCTTTGTTATGGCTGAAATCTGCACATCCATTCATCAACTGATCGGCAACACGCCCCTTTTGCAACTGATCGCTACTGAACAAAAAGAAAAGCTCTGCGCAACTATTCTTGCCAAGCTGGAATTTTTCAATCCCGGCGGTTCTGTGAAAGATCGGGCCGCACTGGCTATGATCCGGGATGCAGAACAAAAGGGTCTGCTGAAGGAAGGCTCAGTCATCATCGAACCTACCTCCGGAAACACCGGAATCGGTCTTGCCTGCACTGCCGCATCTTTAGGCTATCAGACAATTTTAGTCATGCCCGACACAATGAGTATGGAACGGCGGAAGCTGTTGGCGGCTTATGGAGCCAAAATCGAACTGACCGACGGCAAACTGGGTATGCAGGGTGCTGTTGACCGGGCAATGGAGCTTTCCAAAGAATATCCCGGCAGTTTTATTCCCAATCAGTTTACCAACCCTGCCAACGCCGCAGCCCACGAAGCTTCCACCGGACCGGAGATTTGGGAAGCTACCGCCGGGCAGGTGGATATATTTGTAGCAGGCGTGGGTACAGGCGGCACCATTACCGGTGTGGGAAAATATTTGAAAAGACAAAATCCCCGTGTGCAGATCGTTGCCGTTGAGCCTGCCGAGTCTCCCCTGCTCTCCGGTCAAAAAGCCGGCAGCCACGGAATTATGGGCATCGGCGCAAATTTCATCCCGGATATACTGGACCGGGAGATGATCGACCGGGTGGTAACCGTCAGCACAGAAGAAGCCTATGCCGCTGCAAGGGCACTTGGCAAAACGGAGGGTCTGCTGGTTGGAATTTCCTCCGGTGCAGCTCTGCACGCAGCCATCCGGCTTGCCAAGCTGCCGGAAAACACAGGTAAAAACATTGTAGTATTATTACCGGATACCGGCGAACGGTATTTATCCACAGAGTTGTTTTCGTAACGCAATTATGCACTATAAAAAATGACCTAAGGGCAATCCCCTTAGGTCATTTTATTATTCAACAATTGCCTTGACAGGAAGCAGCGGCTCGATGTACTTTACAACATCTTCCTTTGCCTTGTCAAACTCTACTTCGTAGTTGTCCACAAGGGCCTGAGCCAGAGATTCCACTGTCTGATCCTGCTCCAGAAGATCCCACAGGAATTTGCCTGTAGCATTCATCGTAATCATACCGGAAAAAGTTTTAACTGTTTCACCAACAGGCGCCAAAACATAACGGCCGGCAACCTGGCGAACCAAAAAACCAGAATTTCTTTTCATTCTTATTTTCCACCTTTCTGCTCTTTATCCAACTTAGCTCCGGATGTCTTTTTGCTATTGGAACCATAGGCATATTTATTGCCATACTGATACTGGTACTTATTGTACTTATATCTATAGCGATATCTGTATCTGTAACGATACTTATAACTCTTGCTGCCTTCGTCAAACACGCCGTTGAGCACAAAGCCCAGCAGACGGGCATTGGACAGTTCCAGCTGCTTCACGCCGCGCATAACAGCATCTTTTTCAGTTCTGTTCTGGCGCACCAGGAACAGAACGCCGTCAGTTACATTGGCAACTTCACAAGCATCGGAAACAACGCCGACAGGCGGTGTATCGATAAGGATCACATCGTAGCGGCGGGACATGGTTTCCATCAGATCCTTCATTCTGGCATTACCCAGAAGTTCCAGGGGGTTGGGAGGAATCTCGCCGGCAAACATCACATCCAGGTTGGGCTTGATCTCCCGGCGGATAGCGGATTCTGCATCACAAAGTCCTGCCAAAACATTGGAAAGACCGGGGGATACCTTTTCAATCAGCAATCTTGCCTGGCTGGGACGGCGCATATCCGCATCGATCAGCAGAACCTTGCTGCCGGTTTCCGCAAAGGAAATGGCCATATTCAAAATGGTGGTACTCTTACCTTCGCCAGCCAGACCACTGGTCAGGCACAGCCGCTTGCAGCCCTCACCGGGGATGGCAAAACGGATATTGGTACGAAGGGTATTATATGCTTCCTGAATGTAGAAGCTGCTGTTAGGTCCTAACAGCATACGGCGCTGAGCGGCAAAGCTCTGCTCCATATCTGTGGTATTGTTACTTTTAAACAGGCTCATACATCCGCCTCCTCACTGCCGGATTTTTTTCTGGACTTATAACCATATCGATATCCGGTATATCCGTAAGAATCCTTGTTATCCACTGCCAGGTCGGGAATCAGGCCCAAAACAGGTGCCTTGGAAATCAGAGCCAGATCCTCTTCGCTCTTCACACGCACATCCAGCATAGTCTGCAGGATTACAAAGCAAGCTGCCAGAATGGCACCGCCCGCCATACCAAAGGTGGTGTTACGGGTCACATTGGGAGAATAGGGAGCAGCAGCAGGCTTTGCATGGTCGATGATCTTGGTGGAGCTGCCTTCGAGAATGTCCGCAATCTCCTTAGGTGCAACTTCCGCAATGGCATTGGCAATTTTAGCCGCCATTTCCGGATTGGAATGAGAGATCCAAACTTCAAAAACTTCCGTTTCGTTCAAAGCCGCTGCGGACATCAGGCTGCGGACGTGCTTGGCTTCGTAGCCGCCGCCAACGGATGCTGCCACAGGCTCAAGGACTCGGTCGCTCTTCAAAATCTGGATGTATGTATCAACCAGACGCTGGGAAGTAGCCAGGTCATTACCCGAAATGCCGGTAACGATTCCGGTATTATTTTCCGTTGTAGCATTTTTATTGTTCACATAAATTGTAATGCTGGAGCGGTACATAGGGGTTATGAAATTGGATGTATATGCATAGCTCAATGCACCCAAAATAACCGCACACAATACCACAAGCCACAGCTTACGCAGCAGCGCTGAGAATAGCTCTGCTAATTTAATATCCTTCATATTTTCCATACCGGAAGGACCTCCCTTAGATTTTTGCAATACACATTACGCCTATTACACCAATATACCATAGCAGTATACCACATTTTTTATTGGTCGTCAACTCAATATTCTGTTTTTTACACATTTCCTTTGTTTTTCTTGCTTGCATTTCTATATATGTACTGCTATAATTATCCCCATCATTACCATAGAAAAAGAGGCCCTACCATGCTTGACATTTTTTTCGCAACACTTACGCCCATGCTTTTTATGTTTTTATGCATCGCTGTGGGCTATATCCTGAACAAACTGAAGCTGTGTCCGGAAAGTACCACCACGGTTTTATCCAAACTGGAAACCTATGTGCTGGCTCCGGCTCTGGCCATCAATACATTCAGCAAATACTGCACCGTGCAATCTCTTTCTGAGCAGTACAAAATGCTCCTTTACAATCTGCTTGCCATATCCATTGCCATTGCCCTGGCTTTCCTGCTGGCTCCCCTGTTTGCAAAAAAAGGATATGACCGAATTGTTTACCGCTACAGTTTGATCTTTGCCAATTTCGGATTTTTGGGCAATGCCATTGTGCCGGCTATTTTCGGCGACGACAGCCTTTACGACTATATGCTCTTTACCCTGCCTGCCACCCTGGCTGTCTACACCCTGGGCATCTCCAGCCTGATCCCCAAGAGCAAAGAGCATCCCAATCCGCTGAAAAATCTTCTTAACCCCTCGGTTTTTGCGGTGGTCATCGGTGCAACACTGGGCCTTACAGGGTTAACGCCACATCTGCCCGGCTTTGTTTCCATCACCTTGACCAACCTGGGCAGCTGTATGGGACCGATTGCTATGATTCTGACAGGCTTTGTGATTGCAAATTATCCCATCCGGCAGCTTCTTTCCGACAAACGGGTTTATATTGCCTCGTTTTTGCGGCTTTTCATTCTGCCTGCCTTCTTTGTCCTGCTGCTGAAGCTGATCGGCGCAGACAACACCTCTTTGATTATGTGCCTGTTCTGCTTCGGTACGCCCCTGGGAATCAACACCATCATTTTCCCCGCTGCCTACGGCGGAGACACATCTTCCGGTGCATCCATGGCCATGGTTTCCCACTGTTTTTCCATTCTCACCATTCCGGCAATGTATGTTCTGCTGGAGCTGTTCATCTTAGCCTGATATTTTCCGGAGCATCGGCAGATGCTCCGGATTTGCATTTTTTGCCAAAACATTTTCTTTGCGGTACTTGAAAATATTGCAATTCTGGGTTATCATAAGGATAATACAAAATTCGGGGTTTTCCGACAGCAGCCCGAAAAAAACTATGAGGTGTATTATGAAAAGTAAATTTTTAAATCTGACAGCTCTGCTGTTAGCGCTGTGTATGGTTCTGCCTTTGGCAGCCTGCGGCAACGACAATACCGATAAGCCCCTGCCGGTGACTGCTGAAGATGTATTCAGTGCCCTGCTCAACCATGTGCAGTACGCCACCGACCTCTCCGACAACAGTGAAAGCGCCGCCATTATGTATGCCGGTCTGCCTGAGGGTGCTGAGGTCACCATGTATGCAGGCGATGCCCAGTATGCCGACGAGCTGACCTGGATCGTCCTTGCTCAAGAAAGTGATTTCGATGCTGCTATGGAAGTTGTGGATACCCACATCGACGAAAAGCACGATCAGTTCCTGAGCTATCACGCAGATGAAGTTCCCAAGATTGACAGTGCTTTGGTCTGGAGCAACAGCACCAACATCATCCTGTGCATCAGCGGTGACTACGATACTGCCAAGGCTTTGAGCGAAAATCCCGCTTCCGCCGGTGAGAAGATCGATCCCCCCGAGACTCAGGACAGCACCGAACCCGATCCCACCGACCCTCCCGTTGAAGTCACCGATCCCCCTGTCACCAACCCCAGCATCACCAGCGACAGCACCTGGCGCAAATATGATGTTTGCATGGTTGTGGACAATATGGCATATGAATACTACTCCTACAGTGAATCTGCCGCAAAGAACTATGCTGCCTTAGTCAGCTCCGTGGCACAGGAATTGGAAGGAGAAGTCAATGTTTACGATTTGATTATCCCCACGGCTATCGGCGTTGTCTTCCCCGACAATCTGGCCGCCCAGTATCCCGGTTACGAGGATCAGGCTCAGCGTTTGGAAGAAATTTATGGAATGATGGACGACAGCGTTATCGTAGTGAACATCTTCGATAAGCTGATGCAGCACCGGGATGAATATCTCTACTACCGCACCGACTGGCACTGGAGTGCCATCGGCGCATACTACGGCTACGAACGTTTCTGCGAGGTTAAGGGCATTACCCCCTACACCATGGACCAGCGCAACGAGCGCATCTACGAAGGCTATTTGGGACCCTTCGCCAAATACGATGCTGCCATAACTGCTGATACCGTTTATGCCTACGATCCCTATTTCAGCGATGTTTCCATGGTCTTTACAGATACCAGCGGCAATAAGATCGCCTGGCCGGTTATTGCCGACGGCGACACATACGGTTCTGAAGCCAAGTATCTGATTTTCGCTGCAGGCGATCAGCCCTTGGCAACCTTCACCAACCCCGGCGTGACCGACGGCTCTGTTGCCATCGTGGTCAAGGAATCCTTCGGCAATGCTATGATGCCCTACTTCCCCGATCACTACAGCACCGTTTACGAAGTGGATTACCGCTACTGGAACGGCAATTTGGTGGACTTTGCCCGTCAGGTTGGTGCTGAGGATATCATCTTCGCCAACAACATCGGTATGGTCCGCAGCAGCTACCTCATCGGTCTGATGGACAAAATTATTCCCTAACAGCAAATAGCAAAACGGCGCGTTGCAAAAACGCGCCGTTTTTTATATCTCATTGAGTTTTTGGATGCAATCCATACAAACATTTCTGCCGTGGTAATTCACCAGCTTACAGGTGCTTGCGCAGAAAACACAGGACGCCTCATACTTTTTCAGAACTACTTTATCGTCATCCAGGTAGATTTCCAGCTCGTCCCGCTCTGCAATATCCAATGTTCGACGCAGTTCCGCAGGAAGCACGATTCTGCCCAATTCATCTACTTTCCGAACAATGCCGGTTGATTTCATACTCTCTCGCTCCTTTATGAATCCCGGAATTATCGGGTGATTTTGAGTATTATACTATCCAGTTTTGTATATGTCAATTCTTTTTTCCCGGATAGGAAAATAACCGCAATCGCCGCATAAGTTTTATCGGAAGGATGGTGATAATGCAATGATGAGCTGGATTTGGTGCGGCATTTTGATTCTGAGTGTGGTTTCTGCCATCCTCACAGGAAACGGCACTGAACTTTCCGCAGCCATTGGGCAAGGGGCAGAAAACGGCATCAAGCTGATTCTATCCATAGCCGGATCCATTTGCCTTTGGAGCGGCGTTGGTCATCTGATGGAAAAAACGGGTATTTTACAAAAGCTCTCCCGGCTGTTCAGACCGGTATTGGGGGTTATTTTCCCCTCTGCAAAAAAAGATTCCGTTTTGTCCGGAAATCTGAGCGCCAATATCTGCGCCAATTTTTTAGGACTGGGCAACGCCGCTACACCTATGGGCATCCGGGCCGCCAAACAGCTTGCCCATTATACCCCAAATCACACCGCCAGCGACGAGCTTTGCAGGTTGATCGTTTTAAACACCGCCTCCATCCAACTGATCCCTGCCAATGTGGCAGCCATCCGCACATCCTTAGGCTGCGCCACACCTTTTGATATTTTGCCTGCGGTTTGGGTTAGCTCTGTATGCTCTGCAGGACTTGGCATTGCAAGTGCTTTTCTTTTGGGTAAGCTATGGAAAAAATAACCGATTATATTGTTCCTTTTTTACTTTTGGGCTGCTCTTTATGGGCGCTGCGCAAAAAAGAAAACGCCTACGAGCTTTTGCTGCAGGGCGGACAAGAAGGGCTGAGGCTTTGCGCAACCCTGATACCGACTATGGTGATTCTGCTGACAGCGGTGACGATGCTGCGCAGTTCCGGCGCAATGGAGTCAATCAGCCGCCTGCTTTCCCCGGCTTTTCGTTTTTTCGGGATTCCGGAAGAAACTGCGCTTTTGGTTTTGGTTCGCCCCATCAGCGGAAGTGCCGCCTTGGCAGTGGGAGCAGATCTTATGGCGCAATACGGCGTGGATTCCCAAATTGGGAGAACTGCCGCAGTGATGCTGGGTTCTACAGAAACCACATTTTACACCATGAGTGTTTATTTCGGCGCTGCCGATATCCGCAAAACCCGCTACACGCTGATTGCCGCACTGATTGCGGATTTTGTAGGCTTTTTTATGGCCTCCCTGACAGTACGCCTGTTTTTTCCATAAAAATGGAGGGAACGAGATTCGTTCCCTCCAAAAATTTGGGTAGTCTTTATAAGCAAGCGTTATGTACTTCTGCTTCTTCGGGTATGCTGGGAATACCGCCGGATTTTTCCGTGGAAAGGCTGGCGGCTGCGGATGCGAAGCTGCCTACGGCATACATCTGCTCGGCAGTCAGTTCTGCCGGGTGGACAGCCAGTTTCAGCAAACGGCTGACTGCGCTGCCGCCGAAGATATCACCGGCGCCGGTGGTATCAATGGGGCTGACCTTGGGGCATTTCACATAGGTGCTGCCGTTTTTGTTCTTCAAATATGCACCGCTGGGTCCCAATGTGACCATAGCCAGGGATACACCAAATTCGCTCAGCAATTTATCTGCGCCTTCTTCCGGGCTGCATCCAAAGAGGAATTCCACCTCTTCGTCGCTGATCTTCACCACATCAGCCTGCTGCAAGCCCCACAAAAGCTGCTCCTTACAGGAATCCATATCCTTCCACAAGGGTTTGCGCAAGTTGGGATCATAAGTGATCAGCTTACCCTGGCTTTTGGCATAAGCAACAGCCTTTTGGGTAGCTGTTCGGGCAGGATCATCGGTCAAAGACAGTGTGCCAAAATGGAACACCTTACATTTATCAATCAGGGAAAGATCCAATTCCTCGAAGCTGATACAGGTATCTGCGCCGGGTTTCCGGGCAAAAGCAAATTTCCGGTCGCCGGTTTCGTCAAATGTAACGAACGCCAATGTGGTAAACACATCATCAGTCTGCACCAAGCCCTTGGTTTCAATGCCGGCATTTTTCAAAGTACCCAGCAGCAGGTTGCCGAAGGTATCGGTGCCCACCTTACCCAAAAGAGCGGTATGAAAGCCATATTTGGTCAGCGCTGCCAGGAAATTGGCAGGTGCGCCGCCGGGAAGAGCCTGCATAGCAGGATAGCCGTCGGCATTGGTGCTGACGGTGGCAAAGTCAATGAGGAGTTCTCCCAATGCTACTACATCAATCATAGTAATATCTCCAAATCAATATTTATACTGTACTCCCTCCGGCTGTGCTTACGCACAGCCACCTCCTTCAAAACGAGGGAGGCAAGGGGCGCTTGTCAATTATTTTGCTGTGGGGTATTCGTTGCACAGCAGGCGGTAGGGGGCTTCGTCCTCCTCGATGGTGGGGAAACGGCCTACGGGAGGGTTGAAGCGATTATCGGTATTATCGTCGTTGCACTGGCTGACTTCGCCCAGCAGCACATCACCGCTTCCTTCTTCCACGGAGAAATCGTGGTACAGGAACTGCTGAATGTGGATGCTCTCGCCGGGGGTCAGACGAATCTGGCTGCCTGCAGGAACGGTATAGGTTCTGCCGTCGGTATGAACAGTTACATCGGATTCATAGTCAATGGATTCATCGGGCAGGCTGTTGTACACCCGAATCAGCACATTGCCGCCGCCGCGGTTGATAATATCCTCGGTTTTAAACCAATGGAAATGGTTGGGGGCATACTGACCCTCTTTCAGGTACAGCAGCTTTTCTGCATAGACCTTGGGATATTTCTCTTCCATAGCACGGTTACCGTTACGGATGGTAATCAGAGAGAAGCCGAACTTATCGAAATCGCCCATACCATAGTCGGTGATATCCCAGCCCAGCATACAGTCACGAACTTCGTCATACTCGTGACCGATGGTCTGCCACTGCTCCGGGGTAAAATGGCAGAAGGGAGGAAGATAGCAATGGTACTTTTCGCACATAGCTTCCAATTCTTTTAATGCTTTATTGACTTCAGATCTTTTCATAGTCATTACCTCCAAATAATTATATTTTTTTCATTTTCTGCGCAACAATAAATGTTTCGCCTTCAAAGCTATAGGGATTGGGTCCTTTTCCGCTGGCGCAGAACAGGTACTCCGGCTCACCCTTTTCATTAAACAGCAGCCAGGGGCGTTCCATATTGCCCTGCTGGCTCTGGGTTCCGTCAGCCCAATGGACATAACGGGAATAGACCTTGGGATTTTCCGGTACAGTGAAATGGATGCAATCGTCGCTTTCAGCATAGAAGCCGCTGCCCCACTCGCCGGTCAGGCCGTAAGAGCCGTTCTTACAATCGTCTTTTACAAGAATGCAGAATTTCTTCTTGTTTTCATCATACCACAAGAAGGGATCTTCCACATGCTTGTCCGGATCACCAAACTGCAAAATAGGGTCATCGGTCAAGCGGCGGAAAGGACCGTCAGGCCGGTCAGCCACCGCAACGCCAAGCTGCAGGGTTTGTCCCGTGGCCCGGCGGGATTTATAGATCATATAGGTTTTGCCGTCGGGCAGGATGGCCACTGCCGGATTGGTGGTAACCGTGCAATCCCAGCAGCTGCAATCACGAGGTTCCAGAGCCGGTGCATCTGCACGGACAAATTCGCCGTAAATGGAATCTGCCACCGCAACACCGATTCGCTTTTTGTTCCAGACCTCTTCATTATAGGCTACAGAGGTTTCCTCGCCCTGGGGAACAGGACCGCCGTAAGTTGTGCCCATATAATAGAGGTAGTACTTACCGTCATAATAACGAATACAGGTATTATGGGTGTTCATTCCGTCAAAATACTGTCTTCCCCGGCGGGGCAGAACGGTGCGCAGGTATGTATAAGGACCTTCCGGGCGGTCTGACACAGAATGGATGATCTCGCTGTTGAATACCCAGTTCCAGCCAAAGCCCCATTCCTTATTCCAACGGGATGAGAACATATGGTACTTCCCCTCGGCGTAAATCACGGAGCAATCCCAAAGATAATGGTCCTCACTTTGCAGTGCCAGCACCGCATCACAAGGTTGATAAGAAAACTCTTTCATATCAAAACTCCTTGATCATAGCAACAACCTGTTCTGCACAGGCCTGTGCGCCGGATTCGGAAAGATGGATCTGATCCTGACAGATATTGGAAGGAATATCCGCATTGACAATGCTGTGCAAATCGTTGATACGGATACCCATAGCCTCCAGCTTCGGTACGATTGCTGCATTGTAGCGGGCAATCACCTCGTTGCTGTTATAAGGATAATCGGGGTGGACAGGGGTGGTTGTGGCAAAGATCACATTGGGCGTAATCTTCAGAAGTTCCTTTGCCACCCGAAGCATATTCTCCACATACTCCTCTTCGCCGGTGAAAGGCTGGCCGCCATCGTCAAACAGGCCTGTAGAAGTATCCCACAAGCCGTTATTCCAATGGATAATATCGGCATCTTTTATCTCATCACGCCAGTCAAACAGGCAGCGCAAGGTATACTTTACAAAACGGCAATTATCCTCAGACTGAAAAACGGTATACCCGTCACCCAGCATTTCGGGGACTTTGGGACCATAGCCAATCAGACGGATAGAATCGCCCAACAAGACAACTTTTTTCATACAAAAAACCTCCTATAAAGGATTATATTTCCGTTCTTTATAGTATCACACAATATGACAAAAGCGCAAGAAAAATTTTCTGTAATATCCATTACAATCGCAAAAAGCTGATCCGGATTTCACCGGATCAGCTTTTTTATTAATCTTCAATTCTTTGAATATCCGCACCCAGGGAGGTCAGCTTTTCCACGATCCGTTCGTAGCCGCGCTCCACGTAGCCGATGCTGCCCACATGGGTCGTGCCCTCTGCTGCCAGACCGGCAATTACCAGCGCCGCACCGGCACGAAGATCCCGGGCGCAAACCACGGCCCCGTGAAGTTTTTTCTTACCCACCACATTGGCGGTTTTTCCGTTGATGGAAATATCTGCGCCCATATTGGCAAGCTCAGAGCAATAACCGAAGAAACGAGTCTCATACACGCTTTCCGTAAGCTTGCTGACACCGTCGGCAATGGTCATACACACACAGATCTGCGCCTGCATATCCGTGGGGAAGCCGGGGTAAGGACGGGTTTTTACTGTAGCGCTGCGAAGCTTTCCGCTGCTGATGATACGGATGGAATCATCGTAATTATGGATCTGGACGCCCATTTCCGCAAGCTTGGAGGTAATACATTCCATATGCTTGGGAATGACATTGCGAACCAAAACATTGCCGCCTGCGGCAGCTACCGCTGCCATATAGGTTCCGGCCTCGATCTGGTCGGGGATGATAGTATAGGTTCCGCCCTGAAGCCGCTCCACACCGCGAATTTTCACGGTATCTGTACCGGCACCGGAAATATTGGCTCCCATGGTATTGAGGAAGTTGGCCAGGTCCACGATATGGGGCTCTTTGGCAGCATTTTCGATCACCGTCTTACCGGGAACCAGGCAGGCAGCCATAATAATATTCATCGTTGCGCCTACACTGACCACGTCCAGGCTGACACGGTCGCCGTGAAGTCCATCCGGACCTTCCGTGAGGTTTACATAATCTTCCGTCTCCTCCACCTGTGCGCCCAGGGCCATAAAGCCCTTAATATGCTGATCGATGGGACGGGACGCAAAATTACAGCCGCCGGGAAGGGCAACATTGGCCTTTCCGTAACGGCTCAGAAGAGAGCCCATTAAATAATAGCTGGCACGCATTTTCCGCACAAGCTCAGGGTTGGGATGGGTGCTTGCCACATCGGTACAGTCGATTTCCACCACACCGGGCTCAATCTGACAGACCTCTGCGCCCAAATCCCGGAGAATATCCAACAAAATCCGAACATCGGAGATATCCGGTACATTTTCAATACGGCATTTTCCCTGAACCAAAATGGTGGCAGGAAGAATGGCCACCGCTGCGTTTTTTGCGCCGCTGATGGTTACCTCGCCGGTCAGAGGATTGCCGCCGACAATCTTATATCTTGCCAAGGATTCTTCACTCCTTGCGAAATTTTTCTGTTACTTTAACATCCACATTATAGCACGGAGATTGAATTATGTAAAGCACAATTTTATGCGGTTTAACGCCGCAATCCCTTAGGATAATGGTTTTTCAGAACTTTTCCGTCGCCCTTTCCCCAGCCGATGCTATAGCCGTCCACCTGCACAAGACACCATCCGTTTTGTTTGGAGGGCACGGTTTCTCCGTGCATATAGGCTTTCATTTCCGGGCTGTCCCAGCCGTAGCTTTCTGCAACCGCGGCATTTTTCAGCCACAGAGCCAGGGCGTGAGCCGGTTCGAAGCGGTCTTTTTTCACTTCACCCAATTCCAGTCCTGCCCGGACAACCTTGATGCCACGCAGCAAAGGCGTTTGGGAGGGCACCCAGTATAGGCTGCTGCCAAAGAGCATAGCCTTTCCATCCGGCAGTTTAATTCCCAATTTCCCGGCAAAATCCTGCCACTGACGGGGCAGCTTTCCTGTAGGTTCTTTTTCAATTTCTTCTTCATCCCCGGCTGTTTTTTTCAGCACGGCGGCAAAATGGCCTTCGCCCAGCAGCTTATGAGGCCACATACGGAAGCTGCCGTTTTCCCCGGCAGCAAACCAGGGGGCTTCCACATATTCCGGGGCAAAATCCGGGTGCTCTTCCAAAAATGCAGCAATGGTCTGCTCGTTTTCCTCCGGGGCGAATGTACAGGTGGAATACACCAGTCTTCCGCCGGGTTTTACCAGCTTCGCCGCCGATTTGAGGATCTCCTGCTGACGGTTGGCGCACATCAACACCGTTTCCGGGCTCCAATCCGTCACAGCCGCCTCTTCCTTGCGGAACATTCCTTCGCCGGAGCAGGGCGCATCCACCAGCACCCGATGGAACATTCCGGGGTACTTTTTTGCTAAGTTTTCCGGGTGCTCGTTTGTCACCAAGGCATTGGCAACACCCATCCGCTCTATATTTCTGCCCAGAATTTTTGCCCGTTTGGGGTTGATCTCATTGCAAAGCAAAAATCCCTCGCCGCCCATCCGGGCTGCAATTTGGGTAGTCTTACCGCCGGGAGCAGCGCACAGATCGCAGATATTTTCGCCGGGCTGGGGATCCAGCAGGCACACCGGTGCCATAGCACTGGCCTCCTGCAAATAGTATACGCCGGCTTCGTGGTAAGGGTGCAGGCCGGGTCTGGCTTCTGGGTCATAATAATAGCCCCATTTCTCCCAGGGCACAGGTTGCGTTACAAAAGGCAGCATCGGACTTTCCCCTTTCAGGGGATTCATCCGCAGTGCCACCGCTCTGGGGCGTTCCAGACTCTTCAAAAATTCCGGATACTCGGAACCCAGCTGAGTTTGCATTCTGTTTAAAAATTCTGTGGGCAGCATCGCAGTTGCTCCTTTGCGCAAAAATCAGGGGAGGCAAAACGCCTCCCCTACAATTTATATGGATATTTACAGGGTGGGCTGGTTGGCAGCTTCGATGATCTGCACAAACTTCTCGGGAACCAGAGATGCACCGCCGATCAGACCGCCGTCGATGTCGGGCTTAGCCAGCAGCTCGAAAGCGTTCTTCTCGTTCATAGAACCGCCGTACAGGATGGATACAGCACGGGCATTCTTGGAGCTGTACAGCTTGCGCACAACAGCACGGATATGCTCGCAGACTTCCTGTGCCTGCTCGGGAGTTGCGGTACGGCCGGTGCCGATAGCCCAGATGGGCTCGTAAGCAATCACGACCTTACGGATCTTATCTTCGGGAACATTCTGCAGGCCCAGCTTGATCTGCATAGCAATCCACTCGGAGGTGATGTCAGCCTCTCTCTGCTCCAGGCTCTCGCCGCAGCACATAATGGGAGTCAGACCGGCTTCCAGAGCTGCCAGAACCTTGGCATTGACATCGGCATCGGTCTCGCCCATAGCACGGCGCTCGGAGTGACCGATGATGACATACTTACAGCCGGCATCCACCAGCATGTTGGTAGCGATTTCGCCGGTGTAGGCACCGGAAGCGTTGGCGTTGCAGTTTTCTGCACCGATACCCACGCGGGTCTCACGCATAGCGCGGACAGCAGCGGGAATGCAGACAGCGGGAACACAAATTGCCACATCACACCAACGGCCCTTGGGCATCATGGCC
>JAZRLK010000106.1:0-16074 GCA_045646805.1 Faecousia sp. | reverse complement strand
TGAAGCGTATCTTGAATGTATGACCGCATACTTGCAAAACGAAACCGAATACGGCTGGTATCTTTGCTTGCTCGAAGGTCAGATTGTTGGAGGCCTGGGTGTTATTGAAAACGATTTTCACAATCGTCCTGATCTTTCACCCAATGTTTGCGCCGTTTATACAGAAGAAACACACCGCAGACAAGGAATTGCGGGACGTTTACTTAATATGTCGGTTGAGGATTTAAAATTGGCAGGCATTACCCCTGTATATTTGGTTACTGACCATACAGGTTTTTATGAAAGGTACGGCTGGGAATTTTTCTGTATGGTGCAATGTGACGGCGAGACCAATATGTCAAGAATGTACATCCATAAATGACGAAAATAAGAATTCCCTCTTTTGCTGTCTGCAACAATGGCTTCTATTGGGGCTAATTGCTAACAATAAAACTGCCTTCTTCGGAAGGCAGTTTTTTGTTTCAACACAGGGGACGGTTCTATGTGTTGACACAGAGACCAAACTTTTGTTATAATAACTGGGGGTGATGCCTTATGCCAAGACAGGCACGAAAGAAAAGCGAAAGCGGTATCTATCACGTTATGCTCCGGGGAATCAACCGGCAGCAGATTTTTGAAGATGCTGAAGATTGCTATAAATTTCTGACAATTCTAAATGAGTACAAGGCGATCAGTGAGTATAGCATTTACGCATATTGCCTTATGGGAAATCATATCCATTTGCTGTTAAAAGAAGGAACTGAATCGCTGGAACAGGTATTCAAACGGATATGCGGTAAGTTTGTGTATTGGTATAACGCTAAGTATCAGCGATCCGGTCATTTGTTCCAGGATCGTTTCAAAAGTGAGCCGGTAGATACCCAGGAATACTTGCAAATGGTGATTCGATACATTCATCAAAATCCGGTGAAGGCAAAATTGTGCAAGCAGATTTCTGAGTATGCTTATAGCAGTTATGCAGAGTATTTAGGTGGCAGTGAATTGGTTGACACTGCTTATATTTTGGATATCTGGCCTTTGGATGAGTTTATTGCATTAAACGAAGCCATTGTAGAAACAAATTGCTTAGATGTCACAGAGAATGCAGTAATACGGTTGACAGATGAACAAGCAATTGCGTTTATGCGCAGCATATCCAAATGCGAAAATGCAACGCAATTTCAATGTTTGGATGCTGCAACGCGGGATAAATATTTAAAGAAGCTTAGAGAAAAAGGGGTGTCGATTAGGCAACTGAGCCGATTGACGGGAATCAGCGTCGGACTTGTGCGAAAGACCGGTTAACACACAGAACCGTCCCCTGTGTTTTTTAAATAGGAGGTATTTATTATGCCATTTTATTTTCCGTTTGGTCAGGAATTGGTGCCACTGAGACAAGAGGATAAATCTCCTAAAAAAGTTTTTGTTTTAGGTGTATATGCCAGTGCAGTTCACGCACGTTGGAAGAAAGACGGAAAGGTTATCTGCCAAGCATTGGCTGTTGCCAGTGAGCCTCGCATATTTTGGGATGGAAATCCGGAAGAAGCGAAAAAAATTATTGATTCCGTTAATATTCCAAAAGAACTTGGAATTTTAGAACCTGCAAGCAGGCAGTTAAACGGACCTTCTGCCAAAGTTTTGGATGAAAACATTCTGGCACCGTTAGGATTTACACGTGAAGATGCCTGGTTGTGTGATTGCTTACCCGAAACACGAATCAATCCAAGTCAAGCAAAGGCACTTCGAGAAAAATACGATCCTCTGATTGAGGAATACGGATTAAACCCTGTAACCATTCCTGCCCGACCTTCGGCTTTTTGCGATCAAAAGCGCAGCGAAGAGATTACGGAGGAATTCATGCAATCCGAAGCGGAGCTGTTAGTGCTTTTGGGCGATATTCCTATTGCGCAGTATTTAAACAAAGTGGCTGATATTCCGTATTCCACTCTTGGAGAATATGTGGATCTGTATGGTTACGGAAATCCTACCGAAACAGTTATTTGTGGTAAAACTATAAAAGTGCTTCCCCTTGCGCACCCCAGACAAATTGGTGCTTTGGGCGCACACAGTGAAAGATGGAATTTAGCACATAGCGAATGGGAAAAGAGCCGTAAAAAATAATTTCGACACAGGGGACGGTTCTATGTGCTAAACAAACAACACACAGAACCGTCCCCTGTGTTCGTCTTTATAAATCCGCTCCTCGGTATGAGGAGCGGATTTTTTGTAGGGGAGAGGCGATCATGGAACGCGTGCGTGATATGTTAAATCTTCTGTAATTCGCCTTACTTGGTACCCCAGGCCCAAAAAGGACAGCAGCAGGGAATATGCAATGATTATGGCCGGAATAAAACAGGGGAATATGATTTCCCCTTGTGCTGCAAACAACACACCGATTTGCATCGCCAGTGCAAAAAAATTTATAATATAAACAAGAACCTGAACGGATTTTTTTAAATAGAACAGGCAATGAAGTTCCGATATTTCTCCAATTTTCACGAGGGAAATTTCCATATCCGGAAGAAAAGAATTGACGATGCCCGGCTGATTCATTTTTCTGCATTGCACACAATCCCCGTCGATGCGCATCACCCGTATATCCTCAATTTTGGACATCATATTTGCGATTTCGTCAGCAGTGACGTCATTTCGTTCTATAACGATTTTTCGATGAAATACCGGAAAATATTGCATAATACCCTCCTTTTTGTTGTAGGGGAGGGGCATTGCCCTGTCCCCACAATTTAGAGTCACCGACACAGGGGACGGTTCTATGTGTTATTTGCTCAACACACAGAACCGTCCCCTGTGTTCTCTGTGCGGAAAGCTCTTATTCTCTGTGTTCCAATAAATGTTTTTTGCTTTTTATACTGTTTGTAATAATGCCGGTTTCGTCATGCAGCAACACATATGTCATAAGCTGTGCAATTGTGATGATTCCAATGGGTACAAAGCAAGGGAGGGTCAATTCGCCCCAAAATGCGATCAGTACACCAATCTGCACCGCCACTGCTAAAATGCTGTAGACATAGAACAGGATCTGCACTTCTTTTCTTAAATGAAACACGCAGTGTAGTTCCGATATTTCTCCCTTTTTTACAGGGGTAATATCCACATCAGGCACAATATTATTTTTGCCAAAACTGGGTCTTCTGCATTTTACGCAATCGCCATCGATATGCATCACATTAATCAAATCGATTTGGGACATCATATTGGCTATTTCTTCGGTGGTTATATTGTTTCGCTCCACATCAATTTTTCGTTTAAATGCCGGAAAATATTTCATGTTTTAAATCCCCCAGTCACGGCTATTGCCGTGCCAGCCCCCTCAAAACGAGGGGGCCAAGATAAGATGCCATATAATTGTCAATTGTCAATTATCAATTCGCTCCGGCGAGGATTTGGGCAAGCTCGGAATCGGCGTCCAGGATGACAGTCTTTTCTGTGCCGGTCAGGCTCTGCTTCAAAGCATCCAGTGCCAGGATAAATTCATAAAAATCCTTCTTATCCCGGGTATCGTAGGCTTCAGCCAGCAGGCGCATATATTCCGCTTCGCCCTCTGCTTCCAAAACCGCAGCCTCTGCCTTGGCATTGGACACCAGAATATTTACCTGCTTATCCACGTCATTACGAATCACGGATGCCTCATAATTGCCGTCTGCGGTGTATTTTTCAGCCATCTGATTCCGCTCGGTGATCATACGCTCATAAACAGCATTCAGGTTACTCTCCGGCAGGTCAAACCGCTTGATTTTTACGTCCTCCACATGGATTCCGTATGCTCCGGCAGACTCATTAACGGTGGTGGTGATGCCCTCATAAATCTGATTACGCTCAGCACCGTCGTTCATATTGATAATATCTGCCTGAGCCAGCTTACCCATAGCAATTTTCATTGCCGTATAGGTGATGGCATTCAGACGGGCCTCTGCTTCACCGGTAGTTCCCACTGCCCGGTAGAACTGCTGGGGATCAGCAATGCTCCAAAGGATATAGCAGTCCACAGTCATATTCTGCTTATCGGAGGTGATAACCTCAGAAGGGGGGATGTCGTAAAGCATGGTTGCCTTGGTGAAGTAGCGCACCTGGTCGATAAAGGGGATCTTGAAGTGCAGACCTGCCTGGGATTGGGTGTTTACGATCTCAGAAAACCGGAAAGTACAGGCATACTGGTTTTCTTCTACGGTATAAAAGGAATTTGCAGCCACAGTAACCAGCAGCAAAACTGCAATGACTGAAATTACGATCCATTTTTTCATCAGTTGTTACCTCCTGTTAAGTCATCCAAAGGCAGGAACATATCCAGATTGCCGCCGTTGCCGGTGTTGATTACCAGCTTTACACCGGGCAGAATCTGAGAAATGGCCTCATAGTACATTCTGGATTTGGTGATTTCCGGGTTGTTGGCGTATTCGGCGTACATCGCTTCAAACATCGCCACCTGCTCCATGGCTTCATTAATTCTCTTTTGCTTCAGATACTCCGCATTTTGCAGCAGCTTATCCGCTTCGGCCTCAGCCTTGGGAATTTGACCGTTCTGATAGGCAACGGCTTCGTTTACCACCGCTTCTGCCTGCTGTTTGGCAGTTTCCACCGCCTTAAATGCTTCGATAACGGCCTGTGTGGGAGGTTCGGAATCCTGGATGCGCACATCCACCAAGGTCAAACCGATATCGTATTCCTCCAAAATGGCGGTAACCAGATCCCGTACCTGCATCTGAATATTCTGCTTGCCGGTGGTCAGAACGCTGTCTACTGTGGAAGAACCTACAACATTACGAACCTGGCTCTGGATCAGATTTTTCAGAATCAATTCCGGTTCATTGGAAGAATAAAGGTACTGCACCGGATCGGAAATCTTGTACTCCACAAAGAAATCCACGTTAACGATGTTGTAATCGCCGGTAATCATGGCGCTTTCGCTGTCGATGGTGGTAATGGCGCCGTTATTTTGGGTCAGATAACCCAGCTCGATCTTCTGGAAGATGTTCACATCTACCTTGTGCACCTGCTGGATTCCCAAGGGGAATTTAAAGTGCAGACCGGGATCTGTAATATCCGTGACCTTGCCAAATGTGGTCACAACAGCCTGCTGCTTATCGTCAACGGTGTAAAAGCAGGTCAAAACTGCAACAACCAACACCAGTGCCAACAGGGAAGTGACAATAATTTTCATAACTTTCTTGAATCCGCCGGACGGATTTTCATATTTTCCGGCATCAAATACTGTTTCGCTCATAACACATTCTCCTTTAACATTTTTTCTGCTTGCTGGACCATCTTCGATGCCAGCCAGCCGGTTAACATAATTCTTAATGCGGTTTTTACCCGCTCACGGGCACCGGGTACAGGCTCTTCATAATCCGCCAGCTCCTGATCCAAAAGCAGATCCCGGTCCTTGGTTTTGTACAGCTCTCTGGCTCGGGCAGCCAGCCGCACAAACATAAAATAAAACACCTGGTCGTCGATCACGTCGTCACTGCTGTCTGTCAGCTGACCGTTGACATAGCTGAGCAGACTGCAGATCTGATCCATTGTAAATACATTTTTCAAGGCGTTTATGGTCAAAATCCGGCAAAATTGCTCCAAATCATACCGTTTTTTCACCGGTGGCGAGAGAAAACCCCGTTTTACCCAGTTTTGCACTGCATGGGTTTCCAGACCGGTAACTGCGGTGATCTGACTTAAAGCTACGCCGCCGCCCAAAAACATCGCCGAAAACTGATTTTCAATGAACTGTGCTTCTTCCCGTGGTGCGACCAACACCGTGCCGGGAATGGTCCACTTGATTTCCGTCATAAGCATCCTCCTATCTTTTTACCGTATTTGTTTGTGGTGACTTGATTGTATCACATGGTCATGTGACTGTCAATAGGGATTTTATGACTATTTTGTAAACGATTTCAAAAATTTTATTATAAAAAGTATAGATTTTTTTCAGATTTGACTTTACGAACAATCAATTTTGATGTACAATATAGGTTGAATTATTATGGAAAGGTGTGGGCTTATGTACTGCTTAAAATGCGGACGGGAAATAGATGGTCAGCAGGTATATTGCAGCGGTTGTCTGGAAATAATGGATCGCTATCCCATCAAGCCCGGAACACCTGTCCAATTGCCAAAGAAAAACCCGATCATTACGCCGAAGAAGCAAAACCGGCGCAGCACTCCTTCGCTGGAGGATCAGCTGCGGCGGATGCGGCGTATGGTATCGGTATTGATTCTTCTGCTGCTGAGCGTCAGTTTGGTTGCAAGCTATTTCATCTATCAATACCTCCAGCCGGAGCCGGTAGATGAAGAACCTTCTCCCGGTCAATCCTGGAGCGTAGCCGGCGACGAAACCTGATACATCTATTCATTGTTTCACGTGAAACAATAGGGTAGAGCAGTCCTATACCGGTTCGTATATAATATGTTGACTTTTTCAATGTTTCACGTGAAACATTGAAAAACAGAAAGGTATCATATGGGAAAGATTATTGCAGTGGTCAATCAAAAGGGCGGCGTAGGCAAAACCACAACTGCTGTGAATATTACCGCCGCTTTGGCAGAGGCAGGCAAAAAAGTTCTGCTCTGTGATTTTGACCCCCAGGCCAACGCCACATCCGGCTTAGGCGTGAATAAAAGAAAATTAAAGCACTCTGTTTATGATGTTGTGGTCAACGACCTGCCTGTGCAGGAAGCCATTGTGCAAACAAATTTCGGCGACGTGCTGCCTTCAACTGCCGATCTGGCAGGCGCAGCGGTGGAATTGCTCACAATTCCCGACCCCAATCATCAACTAAAAAAGGCACTCTATTCCGTAAAAGATCAATATGATCTGATTTTGATTGACTGTCCGCCTTCCTTGGAAATGCTGACATTAAATGCTCTGGCAGCTTCGGAAGGGATTTTAGTTCCGGTGCAGTGCGAATATTACGCCCTGGAAGGTCTGACAGATCTGATGAACACCCTGCGGATGGTAAAAAAGCGGCTAAATCCCAGTTTGGAGATTTTTGGTGTAGCGCTGACTATGTTTGACGGGCGGACAAACTTTTCCGCCCAGGTTGCCCAGGAAGTGCGCCGGCATTTCCCCGGAAAGGTCTATGTGAACGCCATACCCCGCAATGTCCGTCTTGCCGAAGCCCCCAGCCACGGTCTGCCCGTATTTGCTTATGATAAGCACAGCCGGGGTGCCGTTGCATACAGGGCTATGGCAGATGAAATCATAAAAAGCTTAGGAGGTTGAGAATTGTGGCAAATCCCAAAGGATTAGGAAAAGGTTTGGGCGCATTGATGGGGGATTATATGGAAGAATCCGCCCCAAATACCCCTTACCGCCTTATGCCGATTCATAAAATAGAACCAAACCCCGATCAGCCCCGTCAGGATTTCGATGAAGAAGAATTGAATGCCTTGGCAGAATCCATTTCCATTCACGGCATCATTCAGCCCCTGACCGTTCGGGAAACGCCTACCGGATATTATCAGATCATTGCCGGCGAACGGCGGTGGCGGGCCGCCCGAATTGCCAACTTAAAAGAAGTTCCCGTGGTAATCTTCCAGGCTGACGATAAAAAGACGATGGAACTGGCGCTGATTGAAAATTTGCAGCGGCAGGATCTGAACCCGGTGGAAGAAGCCCTGGGATACCGCAGTTTGATGGAGGAATACGGGCTGACTCAGGAAGATACCGCATCCCGGGTGGGAAAATCCCGGCCTGCTGTGGCAAATGCTCTTCGTTTACTTTCATTGCCCCAGAAAGTACTGGAAATGCTGCGAAACGGTGAATTAACCGCCGGTCACGCCAGAGCGATCCTGTCTTTGCCTACTGAAAAGGCTCAGAATGAAGCGGCGCAAAAGATTGTTGCCCTGGGACTTTCTGTGCGCCAGGCAGAAATGCTCTGCAAAAATATGAATAAAAAGCCCCAACCGAAAAAAGAGGTCACTTTGGCAGTGGATTATGTGGCAGAATGCGAAAAATCCCTGTCAAAGCATTTAGGCCGGGGTGTTAAAATTATCAACGGCAAAAGAAAAGGCAAATTTGAATTGGAATTTTACGGCCAGGACGACCTGCAGGTTCTGCTGGATGCCCTCATGCGGCTGAAAAAATAAGGAGAGAATACTATGTTAGACATTAAAAGAATCAAAGAGGATCCCCAGGCCGTCAAAAACGGTTTGAAGGCAAAGGAAGTGGACTGCGATGCCGTAGTTGACCATATTTTGGAATTGGATGTGGAAATCCGCAGTCTGAAAACCTCCACCGAGGGCAAAACTGCCCAGAAGAACAAGCTGGCCAAGGAAAACGGCAAGCTGTTCGGTATGAAGAAGGGCGCGGAAAAGCAGGGCAAGGACACTGCTGAAATCGACGCTCAGATCGAGAGCAACAAGCAGGAGAGCATCGCTCTGGATAACGACATTGCCGATGAAGCTGCCCGTTTGAAGGAACTAAACGCAGAATTCCGTGTGGCTATGCTGAGCCTGCCCAACCTGCCCGACGGCGACCTGCTCCCCGGCGGCAAGGAAAACAACGAGCCCCTTCGTTATGTTGGCAAAAAGCCGGAATTTGACTTTGAACCCAAGCACCATGTGGATCTTTGCCAGAATCTGGGTCTGATTGACTATGAACGGGGCGTAAAGCTGGCAGGTGCAGGCAACTGGATGTACACCGGTATGGGCGCACGTCTGGAATGGGCACTGCTGAACTATTTTATTGAAACCCACACCGCTGACGGCTATGATTTCATCCTGCCTCCCCATATGCTGGAGTACCAGTGCGGTGAAACTGCCGGTCAGTTCCCCAAATTTGCCGATGAGGTTTACAAAATTGCCAACCCAACCGACGATCGCACCCACTATATGCTGCCCACTGCGGAAGCTGCCCTTTGCAGCATTTACCGGGATGAGATTCTGACCGAAGCCGATCTGCCCAAGAAGCTGTTTGCTTATACACCCTGCTTCCGTCGTGAGGCCGGTTCTCACCGTGCTGACGAGCGTGGTATGGTCCGTGGTCACCAATTTAATAAGGTAGAAATGTTCCAGTTCTGCAAGCCGGAAGATTCCGACGCTGCTTTTGAAGAGCTGGTCACCAAGGCTGAAAAGCTGGTGGAAGGTCTGGGCTTCCATTTCCGCACCGTGAAGCTGGCTGCAGGCGACTGCTCCGCATCCATGGCAAGAACCTACGATATTGAGATTCTGATCCCCTCTATGGACGGCTATAAGGAAGTTTCCTCCGTTTCCAACGCAAGAGACTATCAGGCACGCCGGGGCAACATCCGTTTCCGTCGGGAAGCTACCGGCAAGCCGGAGTTCCTGCATACCCTCAATGGTTCCGGTTTGGCAACCTCCCGTATTTTCCCGGCACTGGTTGAGCAGAATCAGCGTGCTGACGGCTCCATCGTAGTTCCGGAAGTGCTGCGTAAGTATCTGGGCGGACTGGAAATCATCACAAAATAATATTTTGTGATGATTTCAATTGACAATTGACAATTATTGCAATTTGATTTTTTAACAGCATTATGTAAACTTAAAACAGAGGGTATGCACATATGCATACCAAGGTGGGACGGACAAATCCGTTCCCTATATCAATCAATATTATGTAAACCATTTTATGAGAGGAGAACAAAAATATGAGCAAGAAAGAATTAAAAGTCAAAAAGCCCGGCTGGTGGGATGAATTCAAGGAATTTGCCATTAAGGGCAATGCTATGGCACTGGCTGTTGGTACTATCATCGGCGGTGCATTCACCACCATCACCAAATCTCTGACCAACGACATCATTATGCCCATCGTCAATATTTTCCTGGGCGGTGCAGACTTCAGCGAAGCAAAAATTGCCCTGCCCCGTATGCCCTGGGTAGAGCCCACCTACGAAACCGTTGTCAATGAAGCCGGTGAAGAAGTTGTCCAGCTGGTAGAAAACTATCTGACCTATGGCAATCTGATCTCTGCTGTTATCAATTTCCTGATTCTGGCGCTGGTTGTATTTTTCCTGGTTAAGGGCATCAACAAGCTGTCCGAACTGGGCAAAAAGAAAGAACAAGCCGCTGCCGCTGCTGAACCTCCCGCACCTCCCGCTCCTTCCAACGAAGAGCTTCTGTTGGCTGAGATCCGGGATCTGCTGAAGGAGAAATAAAATGAAGTATATTCGCATTTTGATTCTGGCTCTGACATTTTGTCTGTTGTTTGCCGGATGCAAAAACGATGTGCCGGATATCGAGCTTCCCGACGATTTTGTAGAAGAACCCACTGAGGCGCCTTTCAGCCGGGGCGGCGTAACATTCGATCTGCCTGAGGATTTTTCCGACTACAGCGATCTGCCGCTGGGTGAACGGTATGAATTTCTTTATGCCAGCTCTTTTGTGGGTGTCTACGGTCTGAAGGACATTGCAGGCGGATTGGATGAAGAAATCTCTACTTTTGATGCTTTTGCTGCCGCTTTGGCAGAAAACCGGGGGGCAGAAGCAACCAAGAAAGATAACTACTGGATCTACAGCTATGAAGATTTAGAGCAAAATGAGCCCCAGATGGTCGTTTGCGCCATTTATGAAGTGGGTGACTGCTTCTGGAGTATCTATTCTTATTGTCCCTCCGAGCTGTTTGCAGAATACAGCGATGCTATGTGGCAGTATATTACAACTGCCGTATTTGAATAATTGGAAAGAAGGAATCTTATTATGTTCAAAATTGTTCGTAAAAAAGAGCTCAATGCCAATGTTACTCTGATGGACATTGAAGCACCCTTTATTGCCAAGAAGGCAAAAGCCGGTCAGTTCATCATCTTCCGCATTGACGAGAAGGCTGAACGTGTTCCCCTGACCATTGCCGGTTACGACCGGGAGAAAGGCACTGTTACCATTATTTTCCAGAAGGTCGGTTTTGCCACCATCGCTTTGGGCAATCTGAATGAAGGCGATTATATTCAGGACTTCGTAGGTCCTTTGGGCAAGCCCACTCCCGTTGAGGGCAAGAAAAAGGTTTGCGTGGTCGGCGGCGGTGTAGGCTGCGCCATTGCGCTGCCCTCTGCTCAGGCTTTTAAGGAAGCCGGCGCAGAAGTTACCGTTATTATCGGTTTCCGCAGCAAGGATATTGTTATCCTGGAAGAAGAATTTAAGGCAGTTGCCGACAATCTGATTTTGATGACCGACGACGGTTCTTACGGCCGCCACGGTCTGGTCACCCAGCCTCTGCAAGAGCTGCTGGAACAGGGTGCAGCCTTTGACGAAGTGCTTGCTATCGGTCCTGTTCCTATGATGAAATTCGTGTGCAAAACCACCGAACCCTTCGGCGTGCACACCAGCGTATCCCTCAACCCCATTATGGTTGACGGAACCGGTATGTGCGGCGGCTGCCGTGTAACCGTTGGCGGCGAAGTGAAGTTTGCCTGCGTTGACGGTCCGGAATTTGACGGCCACAAGGTTGACTTTGCCGAGCTGATGAGCCGCAACAGCACCTATCGGGGCAGAGAAGCAGAAGTAACCGAAAAGCACGCCTGCCGTATGGAAGCCATGGGCAAAGCGCTGATTAAATAAGGAGGAACTGAAAATGGCAAATATGAGCTTAGTCAAAGTACCTATGCCGGAGCAGGATCCTCAGATCCGTGCCCGCAACTTTAAGGAAGTAGCCCTGGGCTACACCCCCGAAATGGCCATTGAAGAAGCAAATCGCTGCTTAGGCTGCAAAAATCCCAAATGCGTGGAAGGCTGCCCTGTCAATGTGCGCATCCCCGAATTTATTAAGAAGGTTCAGGAAGGCGACTTCAAGGCTGCCTATGAAATTGTTACATCCACCAATGCTCTGCCTGCTCTTTCCGGCCGTGTATGTCCTCAGGAAAGTCAGTGCGAAGCCAAGTGCGTCCGGGGCATCAAGGGTGAGCCTGTTGCCATTGGCAGACTGGAACGTTTTGTTGCCGACTGGTACCGGGAGAACATCAATGCTATGCCGGAAAAGGCTGAATCCAACGGCAAGAAGGTAGCCGTTGTAGGTTCCGGCCCTGCAGGTCTGACCTGTGCCAGCGATCTGGCTAAGAAGGGCTACGAAGTCAGCCTGTTTGAAGCCCTGCACACCGCAGGCGGCGTGCTGGTTTACGGTATCCCCGAATTCCGTCTGCCCAAGGCCATCGTTGCCAACGAGGTTAAGAAGCTGGAAGCCCAGGGCGTTACGGTTATGACCAATATGGTCATTGGCCGTGTTCTGACCATCGACGAGCTGTTCGAAATGGGCTATAAGGCCGTTTTCGTAGGCTCCGGCGCCGGTCTGCCTATGTTTATGAACATCCCCGGCGAATCTCTGGTGGGTGTTATGTCCGCTAACGAGTATCTGACCCGTACCAACCTGATGAAGGCTTACGACGAAAGCTACGATACCCCCATCATCAGCAGCAAGGCTGTTGCCGTTGTTGGCGGCGGCAACGTTGCAATGGACGCTGCCCGCTGCGCTATGCGTCTGGGCGCAGACAATGTTTATGTTGTCTACCGCCGTGGCGAGGCTGAAATGCCTGCCCGTCTGGAAGAAAAGCATCACGCCAAAGAAGAGGGCATCGAATTTAAAACTCTGTGCAATCCCATTGAGATCATCGGCGACGATAAGGGCAGAGTTTGCGGTATGAAGTGCATCCGTATGGAGCTGGGTGAGCCCGATGCTTCCGGCCGCCGCAGACCCATCGAGGTTCCCGATTCCGAGTTCATTTTGGAAGTCGACACCGTGGTTATGTCCCTGGGCACTAACCCCAATCCGCTGATCCGCTCCACTACCCCCGGTCTGGAAACCAACCGTAAGGGCTGTCTGATCGTGAATGAAAACGAAATGACCACCCGTGACGGCGTATTTGCAGGCGGCGATGCCGTTACCGGCGCTGCTACTGTCATTCTGGCAATGGGCGCAGGCAAAAAGGGCGCCGAAGCCATCGACAAATATCTGAACTGATTTTCACTTTATAAAAAAAGGATGCTGCATTGATTTGCAGCATCCTTTTTTATTTCATTCGTTTTTCCAATGTGGAGGAGGACAAAGAAGATAAATAAACCTTATCCATACCATATTCCACCGCTAAAACATAGGATTTCGGCAGATCATCGCAGGGAATGACCCTTCCCTCTTTCTCTGCCTTGGTTAAAAATACCCGTGTCCGCTTGGAAGTGGAGGTATTATCCATATCAAATATTCCGATAATCGTTTTTTCTCTGACAGCAAAATCATTTCCGATAGGCAAATACATTCTATTTTCCTACTTTATCCTTTTAATTTTGTCCATTCGGCGACCGCTAATTGGTCGCAGCGGTTATTTTTAGGGTTATCTGCATGGCCTTTCACCCAATGGTAATGCATTTGATGAATTTGAGTCAGATTTAGGAGGATTTCCCACAGATCCGGGTTTAAAGCGGGCTTTTTGTCCGCTTTTTTCCAACCCTTACTCCGCCAGGATTCTGCCCATCCTTTTTCCAGGGCATCGATCACGTATTTGCTGTCAGAATACAATTCCACAATGCACGGCTCTTTCAATGCCTGCAAGCCCCGAATGACTGCTGTCAGTTCCATCCGGTTGTTGGTGGTATCAGGCTCGCCGCCGGACATTTCCTTTTCCGTTCCCTTGTACTCCAGGATGGCACCCCAGCCGCCGGGGCCGGGATTGCCGGAACAGGCGCCGTCGGTATACAGCGTTACTGTCTTCACGCCTCGGTCTCCTCTCATAATCATTAGCATATGCGCAATAACATTAAAGAGAGTAGCCTTTCTTGGCCCCCTCGTTTTGAGGGGGCTGTCTTATTGCCAATTTTAGGCAATAAGACTGGGGGAGTGTACGCATTAAGTTGACGTACTCCCTCCGTCACGGCTTACGCCGTGCCACCTCCCTCATAACGAGGGAGGCAAGGCCTCTTTCGGTTGATTTGTCAGTTTGATTCTGCGGTCTCCTCTTCGGATTTTTCAACCCGTTCCACAGATACCAGCTTGTTGCCTTCCTCGATGCGCATTACGATAACGCCCTGCACATCACGCTTATAAACATTGATGGAATTTGCAGGCACACGGATAATGACGCCGCCGTTTTCAATCAGCATCACATCGTCGGTGTCTTTGACAACACGGCAGCCGGCAACAATACCGGTTTTTTCCGTAATATTATAGTTTTTCAGACCCTTACCGCCACGGCCCTGGGCAATCTTTTCGCCGTTAGGACCGGTACGCAGGTACTCAGTCAGCTCTGTGCGCTTGCCGTAGCCCTTTTCGGTGACTGTCAGCAAGGTTGTATTTTCCTCTGCCTTTTCTGCGCCGATGACCCAGTCTTCTCCGGTTAACATAATACCACGAACACCAGTGGCGTCACGACCCATAGGCCGCACATCGTTTTCATTGAAGCAGATGGCCATACCGTTGGCAGTTGCCAGAATGATATTATCATTGCCGTTGGTGCGCATCACATTGATGAGGGTATCTCCTTCATCCAAAGTGATGGCACGGATACCGGTCTTTCTCCGGGTAGCCAGGGCAATGAAGGGAATCCGCTTGACTGTACCCTTACGGGTTACCATCATCAGATATTCGTCTTCATAGAATTCTCTGGTGACCACCATTGCGGTAACATTTTCGCCCACTTCCAGAGGCAGAACATTGATCATAGCCGTACCACGGGCAGTTCTGCCTGCCTCGGGAATCTGGTAGCCCTTGCGGTGGTGAACCTTACCCATATCGGTAAAGAACAGAATGTGATCGTGGGTAGAGGCTACATTCAGGCTCTTCACATAGTCCTCTTCCTTCAGATTCTGGGCATTCACGCCTCTGCCGCCACGGCTCTGGGTGCGGTAGGTATCTACCGGCATCCGCTTCACATAGCCCTGGTTGGAAATGGTGAATACGCAGGTTTCTTCCTCGATCAGATCCTCGATATCGATCTCGTCCTCGATTTCCTGAATTTCCGTCTTGCGCTTATCGCCGAATTTATCCCGAATAGCAATCAGTTCTTCTCTGAGAACGCCTTGCAGCTTCACCGGGTCTGCCAGCAATTCATTGTAATACTTGATTCGATCCTGCAGCTCGTCAAATTCTGCCTGCAGCTTTTCCCGATCCAAGCCTTGCAATGCTTTCAGACGCATATCCAAAATTGCCTGCGCCTGCACATCGTCAAGACCAAACCGCTCGCACAGCTTTTCCTTAGCATCATCGTAGGCACTGCGGATAATGCGGATAACCTCGTCGATATTATCCTGGGCAATGAGCAGACCTTCCAGTAAATGGGCACGCTCCATAGCCTTCTTCAGATCATACTGAGTCCGGCGAGTCAGCACATCCATCTGGAATGCCAGATACTCGTCCAAAATCTGCCGCAGAGACAGGATTCTCGGCTGCATCTGGTCGTCCACCAGCGCCAGCATAATAATACCAAAGCTGCTCTGCAGTTCTGTCTGCTTAAACAGGTTATTCAGCACAACCTGGGGATTGGCGTCCTTTTTCAGTTCGATAACCATCCGCATACCGTTGCGGTCGGTTTCATCACGGAGGTCAGAGATGCCGTCCAGCCGCTTATCCCGAACCTGTTCGGCAATTTTCTTGATCAGCTGACGCTTATTGACCTGGTAAGGCAGCTCGGTAACGATAATCCGCACCCGATCCTTGCCAAATTCCTCAAATTCTGTCCGTGCACGGACTACAACCTTGCCGCGGCCGGTAGCATAGGCAGCACGGATGCCGGTTCTTCCCATAATGATACCGCCGGTGGGGAAATCCGGGCCGGAAATATGCTCCATCAGATCCACCATGGTCACTTCCGGATCATCCAGCACTGCAACGCAGGCGTTGATAACTTCCGTCAGATTGTGGGGCGGAATGTTGGTAGCCATACCAACGGCAATACCGGAAGAGCCGTTGACCAGCAGATTGGGGAAACGGCTGGGCAGAACCCGGGGTTCTTCGCGGCTTTCGTCGAAGTTGGGATCCCAGTTGACCGTATCCTTATCGATATCCCGGAGCATTTGGTTGGAAACTTCTCACATCTCTCTAAGAAATGTTTGAACGCGCAGCTACGTACAGCACGTGCCTTTCGGCACCCGATGCAGCACCGTAAAAAAACAATGAGGCAACGATGTTCTGGACATTTGGTTAGGCACCGATGT
>JAZRLK010000105.1:0-14211 GCA_045646805.1 Faecousia sp. | reverse complement strand
TACATCTCCCGTAAGGCAAGCGGCACAAATGAAGCACTGGCTAATCTGGTAAAGGCAATGTATACCTACCACTTAGCTGCAATCAGCTACGTACCCGATCCTGTTGTCCGCGGTCAGCAGATCACTTCCGGTACCGATCTGATCATGAACCTGGGTAATGAAGAAGTTCTGGAAACACTGAGCTTCGACTATAAGATATCTGACGGTACATTCAATGTTGCATTGATGCCCGATTGGAGCAATTACTTCGGCTACTTTGCATTTGACGCAAACGGCAATGTGGATGCCTATGACGGTGTTACCTTGGAAGCTTTGGAAGACGGCTATACCCGTGTAACATTTGATATTGCTGCACTGACCAAGTATTCCGGCGAACCCAACAATGTAATTGATATTGTGTACATCCGTGGCAGCTGGTCTGATGCCAGCGGTTATATTGACAATGTCTGCCTGCTGACGAAAGTCAGCGGCGGCACAGAGCCGGATGTTCCTGCTGAACCCACTGATGTAAGCATTTCCTACGAATTTACCGGCAATGAGGCGAATCGTGCCGGCTATGCTGAGGGTGTTGTTACCATCAGCGGTGGCAATTCTCAGGAAAATTATGAGCTTTTCTGGGGCAATGCCTCCGGTAAGCTCAACGGTTATAAGGCTTTGGCTACTTTGACCGGCGCCAATAAAACCTTAGCCGTTGGCGAAAATGTGATGATTCCTGCCGGTGCAGATCGTCTCTGCGCTTATGTGGGCGATCAATTGGTTGCCTCCTATATGCTGGAGAGCAAGGCCTACAATGCCCAGGTTAAGACCAAGTTTGCAGTTCTCAGTGACGTGCATACCAACTATTCCAGCGGCGAAACCTATCTGAGAACTGTGCTGAAAAAGCTGCAGGCAGAGGGTGTCGGCTATGTTATCATTACCGGTGACATTGCCGAAGGCAATGCAGAATGGGCGAAATACGTATCTGCAGTAGAGGATAGCGGCTTTACCGGTTTGGTGCTTGCCAGTGCCGGTAACCACGACCACGCTGCAGAGGCTAAGGTTCAGTTCAGAGCCCACGCAATTTATGACGGTACTACCAAGACCTGGGTCGCTTTGAGCGATGCACCTGCATATTTTGCAAATACCTATGCAGGTTCTTTGGCTGTTGCGGCTGAATATTCCGATATGGAAAATAAGGAAGCAATGTATTATCTGGTGACCATTGATGACAATGCGTACATCTTTATGAACCAGGAATTGAGCAATCCGAATTATACCAATCACGAGGATAACTTTTCCAGAGCACAGCTGAACTTTGTCGAGGATGCTTTGTATCGTTATAGCAAAACCCATAATGTATTCATTGCCCAGCACGCAGGCGTTGACGAATTTGTTGTCAATGCCGGAGATGGTCATTCCATCCAGACCTATGATACTTTCCCCTATGCCAAGCGTTTTGCGGAACTGCTGAAAGCATATCCCGAAGCAATTTGGGTATCCGGTCATAGCCACTACGAATTTTCTGAGGCTGTGCAGTTCCTGGATAGACTGTATGTAGACGGCGTCCTGACAGATACTGCCATTGCCCGTAGCTTTGGCTGTTCTTCAGCTACCGTTTCCTCTGATTTTACCAGCCATTCCGAAGGCTATGTGTGCTATCAGTATGAAAATGACATAGTTTTCGAGGCTAGAAGATTCAAAGAAAGCGGCACAGATGGAAATAATGAGAATAACTTTATCAATCTGGCCATGCCTGCCAATAGTTTTATCATTCCTGTGATGGTAGGAAATGACCACGCAGAGCCTATCTTGGCAGAAAATCTGGTTACTGCAGAAGGTGTAACTGCCAACGGTACTTACACTGTCAAGGCCGGCAACCAGAGCGCAGCATGGAATCGGGATGCATACCTGCGTTTCTATGTCCAGACCGAACTTACCAACTTGACCGTTGGCTCTGTGAATGTGGATCTGACAGCCCAATCCGGCAGCAGCTATTCTATCATTCACTGCCTGGATGGTTGGAAGTATGTGCAGGTAGCATTTGATGCTTTGACCACCGAAAGCGGCAGTGCTGATGTTACCGTAATGATTACCGGTAATGGCAGTTTTAACCTGAAGGAAATGTACATTGAACCTATCGACCTGAACTGGTTGAGAGGTGAAAACGCAACCCAAGGTCAGAATATCAATTTTGATGCTGAAGTTCCTGCAACGAATGCGGTGATTTTTGATTACTTTGCACTTCCCGGCAGTGAACTGGGAATCGCTCTGCTGGATGACTGGAGCAATTTCTATGGTTACTTTGCTTTCAATGAAAATGGCGCAGCCGCCAACTATGCCGGCATTACCACCGAAAAACTTTCCGATGGCTATATCCGTGTAACGGCAAACCTTGCGCAGATTACCCGCAAGGTAGAAAATCCCTCCAAGGTAACCAGCCTTTACATTGGCGGCAACCGCACCACCGGTGCCGGTATGGTGGACAATGTGCAGTTTATAGCCGGTGAGGTCACTCCGGAAGCTCCGGAACCCATCGAGTATCGTGGTCAGGAGATCGTAGCTGGTCAGGATCTGTCTGTAATGGCAGACCAGGCTGCTAACTACAGCCAGGTCATTCTGGATATGATCGTACCTGCTGAAGGCGGCGAGAATGAAATCGGTATTGCATTGCTGGACACCAACTGGAACTACTACGGCTATTTCTATCTGGAAAAGACCGGTTTGGAGAAGCCCTATGCCGGTGTTTCCGCAGAGCAGTTGTCTGACGGCTACTGGCGCATTACCATTAATATTGACGAAATTGATGGCAGCAGAACCCATGGCGATGTGGGTGATATTGAGCGTGTGTATATCAACAACCACACCACCGGCGGCTATATTGACAATGTGCAGTTTGTAGTTCGGGAAGAACCGGAATATGTTGACTATGCCGTTTCCGCAAACGGTGTTAAGCGTGCCGGCAGTCCTACTTGGGAAGATACTGCAGAAGGTCTGCAGGTAACTTTCGCTGCAGCCGGCAACCGTTTTGAAATCAAGTGTGGCGATCAGACCGCTGCAGCCAATGGCACCTTGCAGTTCAAAATCAAGACAGACCTGACTTCCATAAAGCTGGGCGGCTGTAATTACAGCGGTCTGAGAAAGACCACTGTAACCGTGGATCTGACAGCATCCGCAGATGGATACACCGTAACCGATCTGGGTGACGGTTGGGTGCTGGTGGAAGTTCCTATGAGCGTCATCGGTGTTGCAGATTACCTTGCAGAGTTTGCAATTCGTTTCTATGACACCAATGCCGCAGGCACATTCTATCTGAAAGATATGAATTTTGTAGCATAAATAAATCAAAGGTGGCGGCAGATCGCTCTGCCGCCACGGAAAAAATAGAATATATACTATTATAAAATAGTATGCTGATAATTTCATTGGCAAAACCAGTTTGGCAGATGATTTCTGCAAGGAGATTTTTATGAAGAAGAAAACAAATAGGTTATTGGCATTGCTGCTTTGCTTGCTCATTACAACGACAGCCTTTGCAGGCTGTAACGGTGATGGACCGGATAAGCAGACTGCCGACGACACCGTTAAAATATGGTATGCCTATAATACCGAGAACTTAATGCAGGATCTGGAATATCCGGAACTGATGGCTGCACGGGATGCAACACTGCGTATGCACGGCATCCGTAACGAGGTGGAATCCATCCAGCTGATGATCACGCCTTCTGTGAATGTGAACAGCTTCGATTTTACTATGTATAATCTTAAAAATGCAGCGGGTGATGTACTGGCGGCGGATACCTTTGAGATCTTTGCTCAGTGGTATACGGAGATTACAGAATCCTACAATACTGATGCATACTACGGATTTTATTCGGATGCGCTGGTGCCGCTGGAGAATTTTAAGACAAAGCGCTACAACACCATTGATGCCGGACAGAATCAGGGTTTATGGATCCATGCCAATATTCCTGCGGATCAGGCAGCCGGATTGTATACCGGCAGCGGTGTACTGACTATTGATGGCAAAGAATATGATATCCCCTTTGAGGTAACTGTATACGATGGGGATATGCCCCAGGAGAACAATCTGCGCAGCGCTATTGCCGTGTGGTATGACTATATTGCTAGGGGTGAGGGATTCTATTCTAAGGAACTTGGCGAGGCATACTATGACTTTTTGGTCAGCAAGCGTGTTACACCGCTGAAAGCAGAGGACTCTGTTTGGACGATGTCCAATGTGGATGGCTATATAGAATGGATGGTGGAGCAGGCACAGGACCCCATGGTTTCCAACTATACGCTCCCCTATAACTCCGAAAAATATGAATTGGGCACCATTGTCAGTAGGGAAGGAATCCTTACTTTGCTTTCGGCTATGGCAAAGAAGAACATTGAGCTTTGGGAAGCTGGCAATACTGAAATCGACCTTTTCAAGAAGGCATCCTATTATCTTGGCGCAATTTGCGACGAGCCCTCCGGACAGCGGGTGCAGGTGACAAAAGATTGCGACCTGATCATCACCCAATGCAAAAAGGAAATCGCCGATCAGTATTTTAATGATGCCTACCCGGAACTGTATGATTCTCTGATGAACCTTCCTCACGTTGTCACCTCTGCCTACAATCCTGAGGTCGTTGGCTCTGACACAACAGGCGGCGTGCAGACCTGGTGCGGTCAGTTCCAAACCTGGCACACCGAGGCTCAGCGGCAGAATTATTATAACCGCCGTGATAACTCTGAAAGAGAGTACGGTGAGGGCCTGTGGTGGTACGGCTGTGAGAGTCCCCATGCACCCTTCCCCAATTTCCATATGGACGATGACGGTATTGCCGTCCGCATCATTCCCTGGATGATGTTTGACTATGATGTTGAGGGAATGATTTACTGGTGCGTCAATTATTATCAGACAACGGATATCTATACCTATCCTTCTGTATATCTCAACGCAGTAGGTGACGGACAGCTGGTATATCCCGGTGCTAAATTTGGTATCTTTGGTCCCATTTCTTCCCGGCGCCTGGAGTTGATCCGTGAGGGCTTTGAAGATTATGAATGTCTGCTGATGATAGAAAATGCTATCCTGGCATACAACGAAACAAACGGCACAGATTACGATCCGAAAGAACTTATGAGTTGGCTTTATGCAGACTTGTACGAAGGCACTATCCCGGAGCGTGACAATGCAGAAGGGTTTGCCCAGCAGCGCATTACTATGCTGGAAGTGTTAGAGCTGTTTACCACGGATCCTGTGGCGGCTATTGAAATGCTTCAAAATGGCTGATTAGTTGTATAAAAACTGGAGGACATATATATGAAAAATTTGAAGAAGATTCTTTCGATTGTACTGTCAGTATTGATGGTTCTGGGAATTATGGCTGGTTGTGGTGGCAACAACGTACAGACCAATCCTGATGGCTCTGTGGCACAGGGTAAAAAAGCTATTGTAGCCTACAACTCTGTGGGCTACGGTCATGAGTGGCTGACAATTCTGGCAGACGAATTTAATAAAATGTATGCGGATGAAGGCTACGAAGTGGAACTAAAGATTTCTATGGCGAACGAAAACAATGCTTCTTTGGAAATCGGTAAGGGTGCTGCAAAAAATGATGTAGATATGTATTTGGATGCGAACAACCTGGAAAGTGTCTTGGATGCCTCCAATAAGACTATGCGCGGTCAGGGCGCAGTGCTGGTTGATTTGACTGAGTCTGTTTGGAATCAACCTGCAATCGGCCTTAATAAACAGGAAGAATCCAAGACCATTGCTGAGCGTTTCTTGCTGGACTCGGATAACCTGTTCTATGACGGCGCAAAAGAAGAATTCCATGGCGGTCTGTATGTATTGCCTACCGGTATGGAGTTGTGGAGTACCGGTATTGTTGTAAACCCTGCTGTTTTGGCAAACTACGGCTATACCGCAGATAATCTGCCCAGAACAACGGATGAATTCAACGCAATGTGCAAAGTAATTGCTGCAAAGACAGCAGAAACCGGTGTATATACCTATGCTTGGGCAGGTTCAAATGCCGCCGGTTATCTGACATATCTGTTCTTCGAGTATTTTGCCCAGTATTCCGGTGCGGAAGCTCTGCTGAACTTCTCTATGACAAGACCCCATGCCGATGCAACCCGTGAAGAAATCATCTCTGACGGTTGGAAGGTATATGAAGATAAGGGTATTTTGGAAGGCTTTAAGGCCATGGAGCCCATTATGAAGCCTGAATTTTCTCCCAACGGCTCTGCTTCCATGACCCATATGGATGCACAGCACCAGCTGCTGTCCGGCAAGACTGCCTTTATGGTGATGGGCGACTGGCTGCTGTACCAGATGAAGGAAGAGTACTATGACGAAGCATCCCAATGCCTGATGATGAATACCCCTGTGCTGTCTGTCATTGGTACTGAGTGTGGTATTACCGACGCACAGCTGAGCGAAGCTGTGAAGATGGTGGATGAAGACAAGACCGATGCCGAGATCATGGCAGCCATCCCCGGACTGGATGAGACCGAAGTGGCTCGTATCCGGGAAGCTCGCAATATCTACTGCGGCGGCGAAATCAATCTGCGTTCCGGCATGGCAATTCCTGCTTATGCGGATGGCAGAGATGTAGCAATTCTGTTTGCCCGTTTCCTTCTTTCTGAGTATGCTCAGGGTGTTATTCGTAATATCGGTTATAAGTACAACTGTTATGAGGTTTCCGATTACAGTATGGATGCAGCATCTCCCTATATGACATCTGTTTTGGCAAATCAGGATCCCGGTGACGGAATTTATGTTGCGATGGATAGCAGCTTGTCGCTGATTCGCGCCAATTCCGGAATGCTCTATTTCAATCATCCCAACCTGATCCAACCTGTTACCTTCAAAAACATGATCCTGGATACAACAGGTCAGCTGACGGCTGAAAATATGTTTGAAATGGAAAAAGAGCATGTAAAGCAGATGTGGAGCACTTGGGCTGCCTATATTGGTTGATAATTAGGAGGCATTCACAATGCTGAAAACCCGTGAAACTGCAGTTCACGGAAGTCATATGGCACAGCAGCGCAGGAAGAGGCTTGTCTTCGTCCTGTGCATGCTGGCCATTCCATTCCTGAACTTTCTTGTTTTTTGGCTGTGGCCAAACTTCCGATCTATCTTGATTGCGTTCCAACTCCCCGGCAAAGAGGGCTTTACCTTATTTAATTTTGAGCGATTTTTTAAGGAATTGGCCAGCGATGTTACCGGTCCGAGAATTTGGAGGATGATCGATAACAGCTTTATTATGTTCTTTGTAGGTACTTTTGTAAGCTTACCTATGGTTCTGTTTTTGTCCTATATTTTGTTCAAAAAAGTTCCGGGCTACAAGGTGTACCGCGTGCTGTTCTATTTGCCGTCGATTATCGGCGGTACGGTTATGACCCAGATATTCCGTAGTATGGTCATGACCGGAGGCCCCATTGAAAAGATTTTAGAGATATTAAATGTTTCCTTAAGTGATACAACAAAGTATGCCGGTCTTCTGGGCTCTCCGGAAACAGGCATGCTGATGATGATCATTTATACCCTTTGGACAGGCGTTGGCGTGAATATGATTATGTTCACCGGCGCAATGAACCGGGTGCCCCAGGATATTTTTGAGTCTGCCCGTATTGACGGTATCGGCTTTTTCAGGGAGTTCTTCAATATCATTCTCCCGCTGATCTGGCCCACGGTTACCACTATGGTTGTTTTCTCAATGGTTGGTATCTTCAGTAATGCTGGCCTTGTTATGCTGCTTGCACCGGATAACGATGCCACATGGAATATAGGCTACTACATTTTGAAATATACCCTGGGCGCCAATACCACAGTTACGAAAATCGATGGCTTTAACTATCCCGCAGCCATCGGCCTTATCTTCACATTGGTTAATGTACCTCTTGTGTTTGGTGTGAAAGCAATTTGCGACCGCATCAGCAAGAATGTTGAGTATTAAGGAGGAAGAGACTATGTCAAGAAAACTTCGCTTACATAAAGCTTCCTCTGGCCCCAACCTTCGAACAAGAACAGAAAAGATCATCCTTGGAATTTTCTTTGTGCTCTTTGCTGTTTACGCAATTACATTGGTAATTCCTATGATTTGGACAGCATACAACTCTCTGAAAACTATGAGAGCCTACAATGATGATCTGTTCTTCATTCCTAAGTTTTCGGAAATCAAATGGGATAACTATCAAAAGATCTTTGATAAAGGAACGATGACCGTTTCCATTCCCTTTGCCATTTTCAATACAGTGTGGCGTACAGTTGGCAGCGTGTCTATTAGTATGTTCTTTACTGCGTGTACTTCCTACGTGGTATGCAAATACTGCGAGGATTTCAAATGGCTGAAATGGATCTACGCTTTTGTTGTTACCATTATGATTATCCCTGTGCTGGGTTCGACCGCGGCATCTTATGAAATTAACCACAATATTCTGCAAATTGCTAATAAGCCTTGGCTATACTGGATCGGATGGACTACCGGTATTGGTTTCAGCTTTTTGATGTTGTATTCCGGCTGGCAGAGTTTAAGCTGGAGCTATGCAGAAGCAGCATTTATCGATGGTGCATCTGATTTTCAGGTGTTCTTTAAAATTATGATGCCAATGATCAAGCCCGTAATGTCAGCTCTGTTCGTCGTCAACTTCATAAGCGGTTGGAGCGAATATATGGAAACGATCCTTTATATGGACGAGTGGCCTTCTTTGGGTTACTTAGTCTACATACTGCAGGAGCGTTCCCGTTATTTCGGTATGCCGATGTACTTCGCTGTTATCGTGATTTCTATGATTCCGACCCTTGCGGTATTTGTGGCATTCCAAGAGACAATTATGAAAAATGTAACCACCGGCGGTCTGAAGGGATAATGCCGGAAAGGAGAAAAGCCTATGAAAAAAGCAATGAAAAATATTCTTCTGATGCTTGTCGCGATTGCATTGCTTGCATCTTTTGCTGGATGCAATCAGCAGGGTTCTTCTAAAGGAAAAAGTCCTCTAACCGTTAATACCGTGCAGATCATTCCCACGGCATATTTGGACGAGCCGTATGATCTTCGTGACATCATCCTGATGGAGGACGGGGTGGAGTATAGCGCTACCGCCTGCTATGTGGAGTATGTTTATAACGAAGGCGCAAAGCAGTACACCGCAAACGAGCAGACAATTGCCGTGGATGGGTTATGTTTTACGCCGACGACATTAAATGAAACGGTTGTGACAATAACCGCTGTTCGTGGCAAGGAAACATCAAGTAAAACCGTGTATATTCCTACCTCCATCCATGCTGAGCCACTAGATGAACTGTATCAGTCCAACGGCATTTTAGGCTATGCCGACAGTGGTATTTCCAAAAGCATAAACATAGATCCTCAATTTATACATCCGGAGGATTCTGTTACATCCCTGCGGGTGGAGTTCAACGGAACGGATCCCCATGCCTTCGGTAATGCATTTTTGGAATTGAGCAATTTCAGAGCGCAGGAGATTTTTACCGACAAGGTTTGGGACAATGCGATCGTTACCTTCTGGGTGTTTAATCCCATGGAAAAGGATGTCGAGTTTCAGCTGGTCATTGTAGACAACACCCACGCAGAAATGCGGGATTGGAACAATAATGAAGGACCGCATAGACAGTTTGCCAAGGCAGGTCAATGGACACAGATTTTCTTCTCTTTGCGCAATTTGGGCACAAAGCATAAAATTGTTAAAGATGAATTTTCCTCTGAGTATATGGCAATTAAGATGCAGTATGCGGATTTTGATATGGAGAATGCATACAGCTATCATTTCTATTTGGACAATCTGGATGTTGTGCCAGCCAGCACGTACCCTGAAATTGATACTACCTACACCATGACCGATGAAAACCTTGATCTGGGTTGGGAAAATATGATCCAGGATATTGGCTGGCAGGGTGCCTATACCATCTATGATTATGAGAACATGAAGGGCGATGGTTCTGTTTGTTCTCTGAAGGCAACTTTCCCCGGTGAAAAGGGTAAGACAAATAGCTTTATTTGCCTGAATCCGGAGGCAGTTCTGGATTTGAGAGGCAAGCTGGATATGACCGGCGGCAAACTCTCCGGCTACTTTAAGTTTGAGAATATGCCTGCAAAGGTCACCATGGACCTGATCAACGGCAACTGGGAAACCAGTAATGTGGTGGAATTCCCCCTGCAGGATGTGGGCGGCGGTTGGTATTACGGTGAAATTGATATGAATACTGTTCGTATCGGCGCCGGACGCAGTGACAATATTGTGCGTATCCGCCTCATGTTCCAGGGCGTAACCGATGCTTCTGCTGTTTATGTAGATACCTTAAAATACGATTACGAATATGTGGATATGAAACTGGAACCTGTATCTAAGGACTGGATCAACCTGCCCATGGATCAGGGTATGACCGTTGTCGGTTCCAACCAGTATACCTCTGACCGAGTAAAGGCACCCGACAGTGTTCGTTCTGTGCAGGTGACTGCACCTAAGGATAAAGCCGGTGTAATGGCCTGGAATACAGAACTGGCAGTGATGAACGGAACTTTGACGGCACTTCCCAATATGACAAAGGGCACTGTGCACGCCTATTTCTATTTCGGCAATCAGAAGCCTCAAGCGAGTTTGCAGTTAGCCAATGACCTTTGGAGTGGTTCTAAGGTTGTGGACTTCATCTTTGATTCTGTTGGCGGCGGCTGGTATTACGGAAGTGTTCCTACCGGTTTACTGCAGGGCTACGAATCGGGTGATGGCAGCAAGATTATTCGAATTATGGTCAGCGTTCCTGCCGGCTATAATGTGTACATTGATGGCTTGATGCATTATCCCAATGAGGAATATGTATCCAGCCTGAACCCTGATGATGTATTTGCTTCCGGTATCTTTACCCAGAACGGCATTGTAGCCGGTTCCGGTGCAGAGATCACAACAGAAGTAACCAACGGTAGCAAGGACGCCATCCATATTTGGGCAGATCAGAAGATCGGTTGGCCCAATGTGGGCGTGAGCTTTGCAACGCCTGTGGATATCAGTGCCTACAAGGACATTTCTGTGGATGTTAAGGCACAGAACGCCTGGAAGTGGATGGAAATCAAGCTGTTCTATATGGATATCAATGGTGTTGAGCAGTATGCAAGTGTTGGTGTGGATTTCACCCAGGACGACTGGCAGACTGTGACCAAAAAGCTTAGTGCATTCAAGAATGCAAACCTGAACAAGGTTACCGGTATTTTGATTTGCGTAAACTTTGATGATGGCTTCCTTGCCGGTGGACGCAATGAATTCTGGTTCGATAATATGAAGCTGACTGACGGCAGCGGTACGCCTGACCTGGGCGAGCCTTTCGCAGCCGGCAGTGACAAGCAAATCGTTCTGGAAAATACCGAAAAGCTGGAAACCCTGAGCTTTGAATATCAAATTACCAACGATGGTACTTTGTCCATTGCAGCGCTGAACGCCGACTGGAGCAAGTACTTTGGTTATTACGAGTTTAATAGTGAAGGCAATGTTTGGAATGACAGTGGTATTGTGTGCGAAAAGCTGGAGGACGGTTTTATTCGTGTGACAATGACTCTGGCTGAGCTGAATCGCACCAACAATGCTGACAACCGTAATAATGCGCCTGAAATCATTGATTCTTTGTATATTTCCGCAAATATGAATACAGCCAGTGGTTATATTCGCAATATCCAGTATACAGTAGAGGATGGGGAAGAACCCACCGAGCCTACGGAACCCACAGAACCGGAAGTGACTGAGCCTGAGGTTACAGAACCCTCCGATACAAATTATAATATTGCAGTTGGTACGGAAATCGATGTGGAAGACGGTGCTTATGACTATATCACCTTCGAGTATCAGATTACCAACAGCGGCACATTGGCTATTGCTGCACTCAGTCCTGATTGGGGTAAGTATTACGGCTACTATGAGTTTAATGGTAACGGTAAGGTTTGGGAGGATAACGGTGTTTACAGTGAAAAACTGGATGACGGTTTTATTCGTGTTACCTTGAAAACTGCGGAAATGGACCGTACTAACAACTCTGCCAATACCAATAACAGACCGGAGCAGATTGGTTTGCTGTACATTGGCAACGCCAACACAGCCACCGGTGTGATTCGGAATGTAGTTTGCGGCATAGGAGATGCGGATGTACCCTCTGAACCCACGGAGCCGGAAGTTACCGAGCCTGAAATCACAGAGCCTGAAGTAACTGAGCCTGAGGAGACCGAGCCTACACCTACCTATAACATTGGTGTGGGAACGGAAATTGATGTAGAAGGCGGAGTGTACGACTACATCACTTTCGAGTATCAGATCACCAATGGCGGCACCCTGAGCATTGCCGCACTCAGCCCTGACTGGGGTAAGTACTATGGTTACTATGAATTGAACGCAAATGGTAAGGTTTGGGAGGATAACGGCGTTTATAGTGAAAAACTGGATGACGGCTTTGTCCGCGTCACCTTGAAAATTGCGGAATTGGATCGTACCAACAATTCTCCCAATGCCAATAACAGACCTGCTGCAATCGGTCTGCTGTTTGTGGGTAACTTCAATACAGCAACCGGTGTCATTCGGAATGTGGCATGGGGCATGGGTGAAGTGATTGAGCCCGAAGATCCCACCGAGCCGGAAGTGACCGAACCCACAGAACCTGAAGCAACTGAGCCTGAGGAGACTGAGCCTGCACCTACCTATAACATTGGTGTGGGAACGGAAATTGATGTAGAAGACGGAGTGTACGACTACATCACTTTCGAGTATCAGATCACCAATGGCGGCACCCTGAGCATTGCCGCACTCAGCCCTGACTGGGGTAAGTACTATGGTTACTATGAATTGAACGCAAATGGTAAGATTTGGGAAGATAAGGGCGTTTACTATGAAAAGCTGGATGACGGCTATATCCGTGTTACACTGAAGCTTTCTGAACTGGATCGTACCAACAATTCTCCCAATGCCAATAACAGACCGGTACAAATTGGCCTGTTGTATGTGGGTAATTATAATACTGCAAATGGCACGATCAGAAATGTAATCTGTGGCATCGGTGAACCCGAACTGTCGGAGAAAATGGAAAAGAGCATAACTTTGATAGATGCTTTTAAAAATGCTATTCACAAAAAGATTCGTCTTTGGGAAAAGGCACTTTTGGAGCAGGACGATAACGAAGAATAAATTCTAATAGAGGCGGACAACAACATATCACTGTTATTGTCCGCCTTTTAACCACAGTTAAAAAAGTATTTATTTGCAAAACACAAGACTAATGAGGAGGCAGCAATTATGGCAAAAAAGTTTCATAGAATGTTGTCTGTTGTATTGGCATTTGTAATGGTATTGAGCTTCTGCACACCGTTTGTGGATGTCTTTGCAGCAAGTGAAGAATTGACAGAGGTTAAGCAATGGAATCTCGTTCTTGGTGATGAGATTGCTGCTAACTTCTATGTAAGTGTTTCGGATCACGTATCTTCCGAAGCAATTATGAATGTAACCGACGGTTATGGTACAACATCCTATAACTTAAGCGGTACAGAAAAAGATGAAAACGGAAATTATATCTTTACTGCCCGTATGGCGGCAGCTCAGATGGGAGATAACATCACCCTGCAACTGCAGGACGGTGCTACTACGGGTGCAATTCACACCTACAAAGCGGTAGATTATGCCCGTGTGATTTTGAAAGGCAATTATAGCGACAATACCAAGGCTATGGTGAAAGCTATGCTGAACTATGGTGCGGCTGCCCAGACATATTTCGGCTACAACACCGAAAATCTGGTTAATGTCGGTTATGAAAGTACCGAAACTGTAGAAATCCCTGCAGTGGAGGCGGACAAGATTGTAACCGGAAACGTCAGTGGCATCTCTTTCTATGGTGCATCTTTGGTGTTCGAGTCTAAGGTGGCTGTCCGGTTCTATTTTAATGTTACCGGCAACATTGAAGACTACACCTTCAGCACCGGCACTCCCGTTGCCAAGAACGGTATGTACTACATTGAGGTTGCTGATATCAATCCTCAAGATTATGCAAATACTATCGCGCTGACAGTTAACGACACTATGACTGTTAGCTACAGCCCCTTGACCTACATCTCCCGTAAGGCAAGCGGCACAAATGAAGCACTGGCTAATCTGGTAAAGGCAATGTATACCTACCACTTAGCTGCAATCAGCTACGTACCCGATCCTGTTGTCCGCGGTCAGCAGATCACTTCCGGTACCGATCTG
>JAZRLK010000104.1:0-72780 GCA_045646805.1 Faecousia sp. | reverse complement strand
ACCGGTCCGAGAATTTGGAGGATGATCGATAACAGCTTTATTATGTTCTTTGTAGGTACATTTATAAGCTTACCTATGGTTCTGTTTTTGTCCTATATCCTGTTCAAAAAAGTTCCGGGGTACAAGGTGTACCGCGTTCTGTTCTATTTGCCGTCGATTATCGGCGGTACGGTTATGACGCAGATTTTCCGTAGCTTGGTCATGACCGGAGGCCCCATTGAAAAGATTTTAGAGATATTAAATGTTTCGTTAAGTGATACAACAAAGTATACCGGCCTTTTGGGTTCGCCGGAAACCGGTATGCTGATGATGATCATTTATACCCTTTGGACGGGCGTTGGTGTGAATATGATTATGTTCACCGGCGCCATGAACCGTGTGCCTCAGGATATTTTTGAGTCTGCCCGTATTGACGGTATTGGCTTCTTCCGGGAGTTTTTTAATATCATTCTTCCGCTGATCTGGCCGACAGTTACGACTATGGTTGTTTTCTCCATGGTAGGTATTTTCAGTAATGCAGGTCTAGTTATGCTGCTTGCACCGGATAACGATGCAACATGGAATATAGGCTACTACATTTTGAAATATACGCTTGGTGCAAATACCACAGTTACGAAAATCGACGGATTTAACTATCCTGCTGCAATCGGTTTGATCTTCACATTGGTTAATGTACCTCTTGTATTTGGTGTGAAAGCAATTTGCGACCGCATCAGCAAGAATGTTGAGTATTAAGGAGGAAGAGAGTATGGCAAGAAAACCTCGCTTACATAAAACATCCTCCGGCCTCAATCTTCGTACAAGAACGGAAAAAGTTATCCTTGGAATTTTCTTTGTGCTCTTTGCTGTTTATGCAATTACTTTGGTAATACCTATGATCTGGACAGCATATAACTCTTTAAAAACAATGAGAGCTTACAATGATGATCCGTTCTTCATTCCCAAGTTTTCGGAAATCAAGTGGGATAACTATCAGAAGATTTTTGATAAAGGAACGATGACCGTTTCTATTCCGTTTGCCATTTTTAATACAGTTTGGCGTACAGTTGGAAGTGTTTCTATCAGTATGTTTTTTACTGCCTGTACTTCCTATGTGGTATGCAAATACTGCGAGGATTTTAAATGGTTGAAATGGATTTACGCATTTGTCGTTACCATTATGATTATCCCTGTGTTAGGCTCTACAGCGGCATCTTATGAAATCAACCATAACATTTTGCAGATCGCCAATAAACCTTGGCTGTACTGGATCGGCTGGACAACCGGTATTGGCTTTAGCTTTTTGATGCTGTATTCCGGCTGGCAGAGTTTAAGCTGGAGCTATGCAGAAGCGGCCTTTATTGACGGTGCATCTGATTTTCAAGTGTTCTTTAAAATTATGATGCCAATGATTAAGCCTGTGATGTCTGCTCTGTTCGTCGTCAATTTTATCGGCGGTTGGAGCGAATATATGGAAACGATCCTGTATATGGACGAGTGGCCTTCCCTGGGTTACTTGGTGTACATATTACAGGAACGCTCCCGTTATTTCGGTATGCCGATGTACTTTGCGGTTATTGTAATTTCTATGATTCCGACACTTGGGGTATTTGTTGCATTCCAAGAGACAATTATGAAAAATGTCACCACCGGTGGCCTGAAGGGCTAATCGGAAAGGAGGATAAAAGCTATGAAAAAAACAACCGGAAGAATTCTTCTGATTGTATTGGCGGCTCTGCTGCTTGCATCTTTTGCAGCATGCGATTCTCAGAAAAATCCGCATACTGGAAATGCTTTGGAGATCAATACAGTAGAGGTTATCCCCAGTGCATATTTAAATGAGGTGTTTGATCTTCGGGATATTATTCTGATGGAAGATGGCGTTGAATATTCCGCAAAAGCAAGCTATGTAAAATATACATTTGATGAAACATCCAGCCAATATACCTCTAATGAGTATGTGTTGGAGGTAGCGGATCTTTGCTTTACGCCTACGGAAATCGTGAAGAATATCGTTACGATCACTGCCAAGCGTGATAAAGAAACTGCCAGCAAGGTTGTGGTCATTCCCACAACCATTCGTGCAGACGCATTGGATGAGCTCTTGTACTCCGGCGGCACCCATGCGCTGGCGGACCCCGGTATTTCCAAGAGTATCAATATGGATCCTGCCTTTATTAAAGGTGAGAACTCCAGAACATCTTTGCAAGTAAACTTCAGTGGTGTTGATCTTCACCAATGGGGTAATACCTTTATTGCACTGGATAGCGCCGAGGTGCAGAAGCACTTTACCGATCAGACTTGGAAGAATTCTCTTTTGACATTCTGGGTTTATAATCCCAATGATAATGCTGTTGAATTCCAGCTTCGTATTGGTGATCCTATTTCCGGTGTGGATATAGACTGGAGCCCTATGGACGGCCCCAACAGACAGGTCGCCCAACCGGGACAATGGACGCAAGTATTCTTCCCGTTACGGAAACTTGGCTTGACGAAACCTGTCACATCCAGCCAATATATTTCCTGTGCACTGAATGTTAAGGTTCGTTATGAGGCTTATAGTACAACGGATAGCTACACCTACAGCTTTTATGTAGATGGTTTGGATGTTGTAGATGCGTCTGGTTATCCTGAAATTGATAACACCTATGTTCTTTCTGATGAAACCCTGGAGCAGGGCTGGGAGAATATGGCACAGGATACCGGTTGGCAGGGTGTCTATACAGAATACAACTACGAAAACATTCAAGGCGAAAATTCCACCTGTTCTTTGAAGGCATATTTCAATAACGATAAAGCAATGACCAACAGCTTTATTTGTTTGGCCACAGAGATGGATAGCAGGATCACAGAGCTTCCGGATATGACTGGTGGCAAGTTCAGCGCATACTTTAAGTTTGAGAATATGCCCACCCGGGTGTCTCTTGACATCGTCAATAAGAGCTGGACAACCAGTAATCAGGTTGACTTTGCTCTGAAATCCGTTGGTGACGGCTGGTATTACGGTGAGGTGAATCTGGAAAACATTCAGGTTGGCACCGGACGAAATGACAAAATTATTCGTATCCGACTGAATTTCCACGGAGTATCCAAGGATTCAATTGTATATGTTGATACCTGTAAGTTTGAGTATAAGTATGTACATAAGGTTCTGGAATCTGTGTCTGCAGACTGGATCAATATGGTTGCTGATACCGGCTCTGCTTACTACTATACAGTTAAATCCGACTTTGTAACTTCTCACCTGAAGGGAAGCAACACAGTTCGCTCCTTGAAGTTGGTTGCGCCTGCCGGGGATCATGGCAGATATGCACTGAATACTGACCAGGCTAATATCAATGGCGAGATTTCTGCTGTTCCTAATATGAATAAGGGTACATTGGGCGCTTGGTTCTACTTTGGTGACCAAATTCCCGAAGCATACGCATTTATCACTAACGATCAATGGCACAGCAGCAACTGGATCGACTTCATTTTTACAGAAAATGGTGGCGACGGATGGTATTACGGCCAGATCAATGCCTCCGGTTTTACTTGCTCCGAAGGTGGCGGAACCAGCAGAGCAATCCGTTTGGCACTTGTAATTCCTGCCGGTTATACGGTATATGTGGATAATCTAAGCTGGAAGGCAGGCATCGAAGGGGAACTGGTTTCTGCCGATGTTCCTAAGCCCGGTTCCGGTAAATACAGCTTCGAAGCTGGTAAAGATTTGGAGGTATCCCTGAAAATCGGTAAGCCCATCAAGGAGTTCTCCTTTGATTACAAGATTGAAAGCGGCGAGGCATTCAATATTGCTTTGATGCCCAATTGGAATGAATATTTTGGTTACTTTGCATTTAATGCCCAGGGCAGCGTTGACCCCTATGCCGGTATGACCTGTCAAATGCTGGAAGATGGCGTGGTTCATGTGACTATGGATATTACTGCCGTTACCAAATATGTGGGCAATCCTTCCAAGGCAATTGATTTCGTTTATCTGCGTGGCAACTGGACAAATGCCAGCGGCTATATTGAAAATATTGACTATGTGATCGATGAAAATGCCGGCACAGAGGAACCTGTAGATCCTCCTGCTGAGGGAGATTATGTAGTGGCAGCAGGAGAGGACTTGATCATTGATCTGGATGCCATGGAAAACCTGACAAGCCTGAGCTTTGATTACAAGGTAACTTCCGGTACATTCAATATGGCGCTGATGCCGGATTGGGATAACTACTACGGCTATTATGCATTTAACGGTGCAGGTAATGTAGATCCCTACGACGGTGTCACACTGGAAACATTGGATGACGGATTTATTCGTGTAACCTTTGATATTGCTGCGCTGACTAAGGTATCTGGTACACCCAACGCAGGATTTAGTATTTTCTATGTCCGCGGCGGCTGGACCGATGCCAGCGGTGTGATTAAGAACATCACACTCACCGCAGAGGAAGTTGAAGAACCTACCGAACCGGATGTTACAGACCCCTCCGAGCCTGAAAGCACCGAGTACAATGTGGCGGCAGGTGAGGACCTGATCATTGATCTGGAAGTTGTTGAAAATCTGACCAGCCTGAGCTTTGATTATAAGGTTACTTCCGGTACATTCAATATGGCTTTGATGATGTCTGACTGGGGCAGCTACTATGGTTACTATGCATTTAACGGTGCAGGTAATGTAGATCCCTACGATGGTGTTACTGTGGAAACACTGGAAGATGGTTTTATTCGTGTAACCTTTGATATTGCTGCACTGACGAAAGTATCTGGCACACCCAACGCAGGATTTAGTATTTTCTATGTCCGCGGTGGCTGGACCGATGCCACCGGTGTGATTAAGAATATCACTCTCGGCAATCAATCCAGTGATGAAGAATTGCCCGGAAAGGTGTTGGAGGGTACAACACTGGCCGCAGGTTCAGACCGTACGATTTTGACCGAATGTACCAAAGCACTGACCCGCTTGACATTTGATTATAAGATTACCGGCGGCGAAGCTTTTAACATTTCGCTGAATTCCAATTGGGATAACTATTATGGCTATTTTGCATTTAACGCTAATGGTAATATTGATCCCTATGAGGGCGTAACTTGTGAAGCGTTGGAAAATGGCTATATCCGTGTTACTTTTGATATGGCTGCACTTACAAAGTTCAGTGGGTCACCCAATGCAGTCCTTGAGTTTTTGTATGTGCGCGGTGCTTGGACGAATGCTACCGGTGAGATCACCAACATTTGCCTGTACTGGGATGAAACACAACTCCAGTCCTCCAGAACTTTATCAATGCGTACTTTGGATTTTTTTGTATCTTCCAAAGCATGGATTGAAGAAATCCTTGGGGAAGAAGACCTGGTTGACTAATATGGTTTTGCTCTAATTTAAAAGCTGTGTCGGCAGTTTATGCTGCCGACACAGCTAAAAGCAAACAGGACACCGGGAAAAAAGCAAAAGCAAATAAATTTGCTTTTTTCCAGATGCCCTGTATGGATAACAATATAAATTTATAATATACAAACTATGAGAGAGGTAAGAAAGTATATGGAAATTTCTTTGGTGAAAAATGATTTTCAGGTTGATGAAATCAGTAAGCAGTTACAACTGCCTGCCCAGCTTGCCATAGAAAGCGAGTATCAGCCGGGAGAACCTCTGAAAGTTGAAAAAAACGGTAATTTGTGTAAGATTACATATGGCCAGCGGGTAGAACTTTTTCGAGGGCTTGGTCTATTAGCGGAGCATTGTCAGGAGGAAAATTACAGCACTGAGCAGAGTGCGCGTTTTTCTATGAATGGTGCAATGCTGGATTGCTCCCGTAATGGTGTTATGAATATGTCTGCGACGAAGCAGATGATCCGCTATATGGCACTGATGGGATTAAATATGCTGATGCTGTATACGGAAGATACCTATGAAGTGCCGGAATATCCCTATTTCGGTTATATGCGTGGCCGGTACAGTCAGAGTCAGTTGCAAGAGCTGGATGCATACGCAAAAGGTTATGGTATTGAACTGATTCCTTGTATGCAGACCTTGGCACATTTGGCACCTACCTTGCGTTGGGAATGTTTTGACGAAATCAAAGATACAAACGATATTTTGCTGTGCGGTGAGGAAAAAACCTACGAATTTATTGAAGCAATGATCCGTGCTTGCCGTAATAGCTTCTCTACGGATCGTATCCACATTGGCATGGACGAAGCTTTTATGCTTGGCCTTGGAAAATTCCGGGAGAAGAACGGAATATACCCTCGTGAAGAAATTTTCTGTGATCATTTACACAGAGTCAATGAAATCTGCCAAAAATACAATTTTAGACCGATGATTTGGAGCGATATGTTCTATCGGGTCACTTGTGCCGGTGCGTATGATGCTTCTACCAGCATTTCCAAGAAGATCAGAGCTGCCGTGCCTGAGAATGTGGATCTGGTCTATTGGGAGTATAGTATTGAACAAAAAGAGGGATATGAGAAACCTTTACGCAGTCACCAGCAGTTCCAAAATAACTTGATCTTCGCAGGTGGTGCATGGCGTTGGTTAGGCTTTACTCCCCATGTTGAAATGAGCCAAAGAGCCAGCCGAGCAGCGCTGGAAGCTTGTATAGCCAATGGCGTGAAAGAGGTTTTTTGCACAGCTTGGGGTGACGAAGGCAATGAATGTTCTATGTTCCCCATCTTGCCGACTTTGCAGCTTTATGCCGAGTATTCCTATCAGGGAGTTGTGGATGAAGCTGAGCTTGCAAAACGCCTGAAAACCTGTACCGGCGAAAATCTAAATGATATGATGTTGATGGATCTGCCGGATATGCCCGATGGTGTTTACCATGTTCTGCCTACCAATCCCTCTTGCTATCTGCTTTACAGTGATGTGCTGGGTAGTGTTTTTGAAAAGCACTGCCATCCTTGCTATAAGGAAAATTATATCAAGTATGCCCAACAATTGAAGGAGGCAGCAAAACGCAGCCGAGACCTGGGATATATGTATCAGGTTTTAGCGGATCTATGTGATCTGCTGGCTGTTAAGAGTTGTGTCAGCGCAGACGCTTATCGTGCTTATCAGTCTGACGACCGGGAGACCTTACGCCGAATTGCGGAGAAAACCTTGCCGGAGATTAAGACTCGTTTGGAAACATTCCGGGCAAGTTTGGAATTGCGTTGGGTAAAGGAATTTAAACGCTCCGGATATGAAGTGATGGATCTTCGGTTGGGCGGCGTTAGTGCCCGTGTAAATTGTGCCATTCGCCAAATCAAAGCGTACCTGGGCGGCGATATTGATACTATTGAAGAAATGGATGAAAAGCGTCTTCCTTTTTGCAATAAAACGGAGGCAGAGGTGGAAAAAGATCCGGTTATGTGCTGGGGTTTCCGTAAGGAACACTTTACAGCAAACAGATTCTTCTGGTAAATCATTATAATAAGGTAGGGAATATCTATGACAGTACTGGAATTCATTGATAAAAATTTCCCATTGTCTGTTTTGGAAAATAAAGAGGATTTAGAGAACCGGTTTGGGCTGCCTTTTCCGTATACAGTTCCTTCCCCGGGAGATATTTTTGACTGCATGTTTTACTGGGATACCCATTTTACCAATGTAGGACTGATTAAGTCCGGTAAAATCCAGCAGGCAATTTATAATACGGATAACATTCGTCATATGATCCAGCGGTTTGGCTATATGCCCAATGGTACGAAACGGCACTTTTTGGAGAAAAGCCAGCCGCCGGTCTATTACCGAATGGTATGGGATATTTACGATGTGACCAAGGATGACCTATGGCTGGATTCCCACTATGACAGCATTGCCAAGGAATACGATTATTGGATGACCCATCGTTTAGCACCCAATGGGCTAAACTACTACGGCAATACCAAGATTTCCACTTCGCAAGAGGCAGATGGGCTGTATGAATACTGGAAAACGCGTATCCCCGGCTTGGATGCTGTCAGCAAGACCCAGGCAGTCAATGTAGGCAGTACGATGGGGGAAAGCGGCTGGGATTGCTGCTATCGTTTCGAATTGCAAGGTCCTTACTATAATCCTGTGGACCTAAATACACTGCTGTACGGCCTGGAAACTGCTATGGCACGGTTTAGCAATATCTTGGGTAAAGGTGAGGAATTCCTTTGGGACGAAAGAGCAGCAAGCCGCAAGGAAAAGATGGATATGTGGTTGTTCTCCAAGGAAAAGGGCTTCTATTTGGACTGGGATTACCAAAATCAGAGGCATAGTCCTGTGGTTTCAGTGGCCTCATTATTTCCTCTCTATTTGGGATTAGCCCATGATCCGGATGCTGTAATAGAAGTTTTGCAGAACGACCTTCTGTTGCCTTTCGGCGTGACCTGTACTGCAAAATCTGGATATAACTATGATATGCAGTGGGAATATCCTAATGTTTGGGCACCGTTGCAGTATGTTGCATATATGGCGTGCCGAAATGCTGGAAAACCGGATTTGGCTGATGAAATTGCCAAACGGTATAAAAATTTGCTGGAACAAAATTTCTCTAAGACAGGTAAATTGTGGGAGAAGTATAACGCCATTACCGGGGAAGTCGTCAATGCAGAGTATAACGCACCGCCTATGATGGGCTGGACTGCCGGTGTATACCTTGCGTTTTTGTAAAAGGAGAAAAAAGTATGGCAATTATCTGGAATAACACCGATCCTCAAATCGAGGAGATTTTGCAGCAGCTTTCCTTTTCATCAGATATTAAGTTAAACATCTGTCATCAAAAGGGTGCAAGCCTGATTGTTGAGAAAAATAATAATACTGCCACCATTACATATGGCCGTCGGGTTGAGCTGTTCCGTGGACTTGGCCTGTTGGCAGAACACGCAAATGAGGAAAATTACAGCACCACCCAGCCTGCCCGTTTTAAGATGGACGGTATGATGCTGGATTGCTCCCGTAACGGTGTGATGAAGCTCGATGTAGTCAAAAAGTTTATCCGATATATGGCTCTGATGGGCTTGGACACCCTGATGCTTTATACAGAGGATACTTATGAAGTGCCGGAATATCCTTACTTTGGTTATATGCGCGGCCGTTACTCCTGCGATGAACTGAAGGAAATGGATGCCTATGCCGAGTGCTACGGCATTGAACTAATTCCTTGTATTCAAACCTTAGGCCATATGGAGCGCGCTTTTGTTTGGCCCTGTTTTCATAACATTAAGGACATTGATAATGTTTTGCTGTGCGATGAAGAGGAAAGCTATAAATTTATCGAAGCGATGATTCGTGCATGCCGTAATAGCTTCCACACAAATCGCATCCACATTGGTATGGATGAGGCTCATTATATGGGCCTTGGAAAACACTTGGATAAGTTTGGCTTTGAGAAACGGGAAGTGATTTTCTGCCGACATTTAGAGCGGGTGAATGCCATTTGTGAAAAATACGGCTTTAAGCCGATGATCTGGAGCGATATGTTCTTCAGATTGGGATTTGATGGTGAGTACTATCCGCCGGCCGGATCGGAGATCGACCCTGCTGTCATTGAATTGGTGCATCCCAATGCAGAGCTTGTTTATTGGGATTATTACCACGAAACCAAAGAGGCTTACGATCAGTATTTGGATAGCCACCTGAAATTCCATAATAAGGTGATTTTTGCAGGCGGTGCTTGGCGCTGGCTTGGTCATGGCCCGGCTCTGAAAAAGAGTATTTACCAGACAAGAATTGCCTTGCAATCCTGTTTGGATAAGGGGGTAGATGAAGTGCTTGTCACCGCGTGGGGTGACAACGGCAACGAGGCATCCTTTATGTGTATCTTGCCGGTTATGCAGCAGTATGCAGAGTTTTGCTATCAGGGCGATGTAAGCGATGAGGTGCTTGCGCAGCGTATGCTAGCCTGCACTGGCGAGAGCTTTGCGGATATGCTACTGTTGGATTTGCCGAACTGGGTGGACGAGAATCATTGGATCTGTCACGCCAGCAATCCGTCTAAATATTTGCTGTATATGGATATTTTAGGCGGCTTGGCAGAACGGCATACAACCCCCCAATACCCGGAAAAATACAAAAATGCGGCAAAATTGATTGCAGAAGCCGGAAAAAGAAGCCCTTCTTATGGCTATATGTATGATACACTGGCAAAGCTGTGCAGCGTACTGGAAATCAAGAGCCGTGTTGGTGTAGATGCACAAATGGCATACAAGGCAGGGGATAAGGCAGCCTTAAAAGAAATAGCAGATGAAGTGCTGCCGGAGCTGCGGGAAAGAATGATCGCTTTCCATAAGAGTGCCTATATACAATGGATGGCAGAGTGTAAAGCCAATGGCTACGAGTGCTTGGATTTGCGTTTGGGCGGCTTGGAATCCCGGATGGAAACTGCAATTTTTAGAATCAACCTTTATTTGGACGGTCAGATTGACCGTTTGGAAGAACTGGATGAAGAACGGTTGACCATTGACTGCCGACCCAATCAAGAAATGGGAGAAACAGAAGGTTACTGCAATAACTGGTGGATACCGGCGTTTTCTTCCGGCATTGTGTAAAAAACTGAAATAAGGTGCCTACTATGAAAGATACTACCAAGAAATTCCTATCTTTAATTCTCGTACTTACGGTGTTGTGTAGCGGTTTTTCTGCTTGCGGCGTTGGTAAGGATGAATCCAAACCGGAAAATGTCAAGCTTTGGTGGGCATATAACACAGAAAATCTTATGAAGGATATACAGTATCCGGAACTGATGGAGCATAGGGATGCTGCTTTGCGGATGGATGGCATCCGGGGGGATGTGGAGTCTGTCCAGTTGATGATTACCCCGGAAGCAAATGTTGGTAGTTTCGATTATCAAATGGGTGATCTCACAAGTCCTGATGGATCTATACTCTGTGCGGAGCAGTTTGAAATTTATGCTCAATGGTATACAGAAATCACAGAATCCTATAATACCAGTGCCTATTACGGTTTTTATCCCGACGCGCTTGTGCCGATTAAGAACTATCAACAAAAGGGATATGATACCATTCAGGCTAACCAAAACCAAGGCATTTGGATTCAGGTCAATATCCCAGCTGAGCAAAATGCCGGCACATATACTGGAACAGGGACACTGGATCTGGATGGGGTAACATATCAGATTCCGGTTACGGTTGCAGTATATGATGCAGTAATACCTGAAGAAAACCATGTGCACACCTTGTTTGATATTTGGTATGACTTAATTGAAGATGGAGAAGGCTATTACTCTGAGGAACTGGGAAAAGCCTATTATGACTTTTTGGTCAGCAAACGGCTGATGCCCACAAAGGCTCAGAATCCTATATGGAATGTGAATAATATGGAGGAATATTCGGATTGGGCGGCAGAAAAAGCTACAGATCCCAATATCTCTACCTATTCGCTGCCGTATATTGCCAATATAAATGGTGACGAGCGTTCCCTTTCCCCGGAACGGGTGACACAGGTATTGATGGCACTGGCGGAAAAGAATATTGAATTGCGTCAGGCTGGGGATATGGAAATTGATTTATTCAAAAAGGCTACTTTCTATTTAGGCTCTATTTGCGATGAACCTGCGGGAGCTCGTATGCAGACAGCGCGGGATTGTGATCTGATCATCACCCAGTGTAAGGCCGAAGTAGCTAATACCTATTTTAAGGATCGATACCCGGATCTGTATGATTCTCTGATGTCGTTACCTCATATTGTTACCTCTGCTTACAATGCAGAAATGGTCGGCTCAGATACCGTGGGTGGTGTACAGACATGGTGCGGCCAATTCCATACTTGGCATTCCGAGGAACAGCGGAAGACCTATTATGACCGCCGGGATAACTCCGAGCGTGAATACGGAGAGGGACTGTGGTGGTACGGCTGTGAAAGTCCTCGTGTACCATTCCCCAACTTCCATATGGACGACGATGGTATCGTGACCCGCATTGTGCCGTGGATGATGTTTGAGTATGATGTAGAAGGTATGATCTACTGGTGCGTGAACTACTACCAAACAGAAGATACCTATATTTATCCTTCTGTATTCTTAAACACGGTAGGCGACGGTCAGCTTTTGTATCCTGGTGAGAAATTTGATATTTTTGGACCAGTTTCTTCCCGTCGCTTGGAGAGCATCCGGGAGGGCTTAGAGGATTATGAGTATCTTTGGATGATCGAGAGTGCTATCATCGCCTATAATGAGACCAATGGCACCGATTACGACCCGAAAGAATTGATGGACTGTCTGTATGACGGTCTATATAAGGGCATGATTCCGGAACGGGAGAATTCGGAGTTTTTTGCCCAGCGGCGTGTGGAGATATTGAAACTTTTGGAGCAGTTCTACGCTGACCCCGTTAGTGCAATGCAGTCGCTGACAGACAATAGCTAAAGGATATGAAAAGTGTTATGAAAAAACTTCTATGCTTTATAATTTCAATCATGATAATGCTCTCCCTTCTTTCTGGCTGTACTCCTTCCTCGGATGATCCCACCCTCAATGGCAGAGCAATTTCTTCCTATACCATCGTCTATTCCGAAACAGAACCGGCCTACAACCAGCGGGCAGCGGAATACATACAGGCCCAAATCGCTGAGCGTACCGGTGTGACACTGGAAGTGAAAACTACCCAATCCGGCAGCTATAAAAACGAGATTATTGTCGGTGAAACAGACCGCAAGCTGTCCCAAAAGTTGGAGGCGGATACGGAAAATGTGAATTTTGCCATACTGGCGGACAGAAAGCATATTGCTATGGAGGGCGACTATTTCATTATAGCTGCCGCAGCCTATTTCTTTGTGGAAACCTATATACCCGGAAATGATTTTGACAGCACTGTACCCAAGGAAGTATCCATTCATTCCCCAATTACAGAAGAAGCCAACAATTTTATATTCCTGATTGGTGACGGTATGGGCAAAAACCATACCCTGCTATTTGATAACTATATAGAAATGGAATATATCGATCAGGAAAATGATATGGAAGACCGTTTCTATGGCTATTACCTGCCCTATCAGGGCGAGGTGCGCACAACTTCTTTGTCGGGAACCACGGATAGCGCTGCCGCTGCCACGGCTTTGGCAACCGGCTACAAGACCATCAATGGTTATGTGGGTAAAGACGAAGAACTGAACGATTTGCAATCGCTGACAGAATTGGCCAACTCTCTGGGGATGGCTACAGCGGTGATGTCCACCGAAGGCCCTACCGGTGCGACACCGGCTGGATTTTCTGCCCACGCAGACGGCCGGGATAATGTAGATGCGATCCTGGCAAGTCAGGAAGTGATCCGTGAGGCAGGCACTTTGCTTTTCTGTAATTTGGATGGTTCTAAAAATATTCGCAAGCCCATTATGGAAGTGCTCGTACAGCTGGAACAGTCGGAAAACGGGTTTTTCCTTATGTACGAGGAGGGCCATATCGACAAGGAAAGCCATAACATGAATGTAGATGGCGCTTGCGAAAGAATGGTACGATTCAATCAGGCTATTGCCGCATTTATGGAGTACGCATTTTACAATCCCGATACCCTGTTGCTGATCACCGCAGACCACGAAACCGGCGGCTTGACCTATGACGATGATGGGTGGCCGGAATTTACGCAGAGTAGCCACACTGATTCCCGCGTGCCCATTTTTGCCTACGGTCAGGGTGCAGAAGTATTTCGCAATTTTAAAAAGAACAATACCATTATCCCTAAGGAAATAGCGAAACTTTGGGGCGTAAATGATTTTGGTGCCTAATTTTTAATATACATAAATATATTAAATGTATGTGGCCTTATGATTGAGAGATATTAGAAAATTAAATTTTACATGGTATTGTAAAAAGCCGCAAACGGTATGAGCACCCGTTTGCGGCTTAATTGTATAAAGTAAATTCTCTCCTTGGTTTTTTATATATAATGACTCAATGGGTATAGTATTTTTCTATAAATACTCATGCTATAAAATGATTAATTCCCGTAAAAAGCAGAGTTTTTCCTGTGCTTTCTGTGTTTTTTTCGTGCTTTTCGAGATTAGCCGTTTTGTTGCTGCTTGAAAAACTCAATTTTTACTTGAATAAATGTTGCGCCATTAATCGCCATGTGGTATAATATTAGTAAATAACATCTTAGGAGGTTTCCTATGGCTATCAGTTATAATAAATTATGGAAATTACTTATAGATAGAGGACTAAAAAAGACAGAGCTTGTAAAGATGTCCGGCATCACCTCCAACGCTATGGCGAAGATGGGACGGAACGAATCTGTCCAGGTGGACACCCTTGGCAAGGTTTGTGCGGCCCTTGGTTGCAACGTGGACGACATTATGGAGTTCGTCCCCGATGAAGCGAAGGGGGATAAATAAGATGGCACTGGAAAATAAACTTGGCATTACAAGCTCTCCGGAGCTTGCAGAAGCGGAGGAACGCATCAGCAAGAAGAAAGCGGCAGAGCTTTTTGAAAACGGCGTACTGGACAGCTTGGAGCCCGGTACGTTTGCGACCCTGAAGGCTATTCATAAGTATCTCTTTGACGAGATCTATGACTTTGCCGGCGAGCTTCGCACCGTGAATATCGCAAAGGGCAACTTTCGTTTTGCTCCGATGATGTATCTGGAAGCAGCACTTGCCAACATCGACAAGATGCCTCAATCCACCTTTGACGAGATCGTGGAAAAGTATGTGGAAATGAATATCGCCCATCCCTTCCGTGAAGGTAACGGCAGAAGCACACGCATCTGGCTGGATTGTATCTTTAAGAAGGAGATCGGTAGGGTAGTGGACTGGAGCAAAGTAGATAAAGAGGACTACCTGCTTGCGATGGAGCGCAGTCCTATTAAGGATATCGAGATCAAATATATTCTGAAAAATGCCCTCACTGACGATATCCATAGCCGCGAGGTCTATATGAAGGGCATCGACCACAGCTACTACTACGAGGGTTACACAACCTTCAAAACAGAAGATTTATAAAACAAAGTATCATATATAAATTATTAGGAGAATACGCAAGATGATCACAGGAGAACTAAAAAATAGAATTGATGGCTTGTGGGATATATTTGCTGCAGGCGGCTTGGTAAACCCTTTGGATGTGATCGAGCAGATTACCTACTTGATGTTCATCCATGATCTGGATACCACCGATAACCTCCGTGCCAAGGAGAGTGCTATGCTAGGTCTGCCCTTCAAGAGCATCTTTGCAGACGAGGTGCAGGTGGGGGATAGAAAGATCGACGGTAAACAGTTAAAATGGTCTGTGTTCCATGATTTTGATGCAAGCAGAATGTATTCTGTCATGCAGGAATGGGTGTTCCCCTTTATCAAGAACCTGGGTGGCGGCAAGGATAGCGCCTACTCCAAGTACATGGGCGATGCAATCTTCAAGTTGCCCACCCCTCTGCTGCTGAGCAAGGTTGTGGACAGCCTGGATCAGATTTATGACCAAATGGAGAAAGTAAAAGACAGCGACATCCGTGGCGATGTCTATGAATACCTGCTCTCCAAGATTGCCCAGTCCGGTCTGAACGGCCAGTTCCGTACCCCTCGCCATATCATCAAGATGATGGTGGAACTGATGCAGCCCAAGCCCGACTTTACCATCTGCGACCCTGCTTGCGGTACAGCCGGCTTCCTGGTTGCTTCGGAAGAATATCTGATGGAGAACCACAAGAAGGAAATTTTCTTCGACCGGGTCAAGAAGGATCACTTCCTGAACCATATGTTCTTTGGCTATGATATGGACCGGACTATGCTCCGTATCGGTGCTATGAATATGATGACTCACGGTGTGGACAGCCCCTTCATTGAGTACCGGGACAGCCTCAGTGATCAGAATCCGGATAAGGAAAAGTTCGACTTGATCCTTGCCAATCCTCCCTTCAAGGGCAGCCTGGATGCGGATACTGTGTCTGCTGACCTCTTAAAGGTCTGCAAGACTAAGAAGACGGAGCTGCTGTTCCTGGCGCTGTTCCTGCGGATGCTGAAGACCGGCGGACGGTGTGCCTGCATTGTTCCGGACGGTGTTCTGTTTGGTTCTTCTACCGCCCACAAGGCTATCCGAAAGGAACTGGTGGAGGGCAACCGCTTGGAGGCGGTGATCTCCATGCCCAGCGGTGTGTTCAAGCCTTACGCAGGTGTGTCCACCGGTATTCTGATCTTCACCAAGACCGGCCACGGCGGCACGGACAAGGTCTGGTTTTACGACATGACCGCCGACGGCTTCTCTTTGGACGATAAGCGTTCTGAAATCAAAGACAACGATATCCCCGATATCATCGCCCGTTTCCGTTCTATCCACTGTCATTGCGAAGCCAGTGCGCACACTGGCTGTGGCAATCCGTCCCCTTATGCCGAAGAGAATAACCCCCGCACCGCAAAATCCTTCTTCGTCCCCAAAGACGAGATCGTGGAAAACGGCTATGATCTGTCCATCAATAAGTATAAGAAGACCCAGTATGTGGCCGTGGAGTACCCCTCCACCACCGAGATTCTGGCCGACCTGCACGAACTGGAAATGCAGATCACCGCAGGCCTTTCCGAATTGGAGGAGATGCTGTGATGGCAATCTTTACAGATGTATTTGAAGATGTGACTAAGCAAGGTCGCAAAATTCCTACAAGCGATTACCACGAAACAGGAGTGCATCCTATTATCGATCAAGGTCAAAGTGCAATTGCAGGCTATACGGATGAAACAGATGGCCTGTTTACAGATGTTCCAGCAATTATCTTTGGAGACCATACTAGGGTATTGAAATATGTGGATACTCCATGTTTTCTTGGTGCAGATGGCGTAAAACTCTTAAAGTCAAAGATTGCAAACCCTAACTATAAGTATTTGTATTATGTGCTTTCCAGTGCCAATATTCCAAATACGGGATATAATCGTCACTTTAAGTGGCTGAAAGAAGTGAACATTCCGCTTCCTAATGTAGATGAACAACAGAAAATCGTTGATACATTAGATAAAATCGGAGAACTGATTACACTGCGGAAAGAGCAGCTTGCGAAGCTGGATCAGTTGGTGAAATCCCAATTTATCGAACTGTTTGGTGATGTGTCGACAAACCCCTATGGTTATCCAATTAAGAATTTCGACGAAATCAGCATACTCATTACTGATGGCGAACATGCTACTCCACGCCGTACAGACAAGGGAATATATCTTTTATCTGCCCGTAACGTTCTAAACCATATGCTTCAATTGAATGATGTGGATTATATCGATGAAGATGAGTACAACCGCATTGCTCGTCGAGTTATCCCGAAAGCAGGTGATGTGTTAATCTCTTGTTCTGGCAGTATTGGAAGATGTTGTGTTGTGCCAGATGGACTCAAATTTCAAATGGTTAGAAGTGCGGCATTGATTCGATTTGATGAAACTATCAATCCTGTTTTTGCCGAGTGGTTGATAACTTCGGATGATCTGCAGCAACAGATTGCACAATCTGCAACGCAATCTTCGCAGGCTAATCTGTTCCAAGGTAAGATACGAAAATTGCATGGTTATGTGCCGCCAATTGAATTGCAAAATCAATTTGCAACCTTCGTCGAACAGACCGACAAATCAAAATTGGCAATCCAGCAGAGCCTCGACAAACTGGAATTGCTGAAAAAATCCCTAATGCAGGAATACTTTGGGTGAGATGTTAGATATGAAAGAATATTTGCCGTACATTGTGACAGTCCTCTGCTCGTTGATTTCCGGTTTTGGCAGTTATTTTGCAGCACGCAGACAGGCAAAAACTGAAATTCTAAAGCTACAGAAACAGCACGAGCTTGATTTAGAGGCTGAACGCGAAAAGTTTAAGATGGAAAAGGAAAAAATGGAACTGGAGCACAGACAGCAAATGGAGAGGCTAACAATACAAGCAGGTGGCCAAATTGGTGGAAATATGCTTAATTCGGTGTTGCAGGCGTTTATGACATCCCAAGCTGGACAGGAGTACCTTGAGAAGACAATAAGGGAGAAAACAGGACAAAAATAATATCTTGCGAAATACAAGTTGTTGCGAAGTAGAAAGAGAGATGAAATAGAAAATGGATAATGAGAACGGACAAGCTTTGGAGATAGCTAAGGAAGCGGTAAAAGAGGTTGCAAAAGATGCTTATGTCGACATCGGAAGACCAATTGCAAAACCAACAGGTCAACTCGCAGGTTTAGTTCCCCGTGCAATTAAAGCAGCTCTTGCACCAGTAGAAAAATGGGTGCTGCAACGAGAATATAATGTAGCTGAAACCCAAAAACTCCTGGAAATTAAATTACAGAATATTACCCCTGCCTTTATTACCCCGCCAGAACCGCATATTGCCGTTCCGGCATTGCAGTACATTAGTTACTGTATGGATAACGAGGAACTTAGGGACATGTATGCAAACCTCTTGGCTAATTCTATGAATAGTGTTGTTAAAAACGGTGTGCATCCTGGTTTTGTTGAGATAATTAAGCAATTGTCACCCGATGAAGCAAAATTCCTCAAGTATATGAAAACCAATACATCCATTCCTACCATTAGTTTGCGATATGCATATAATGACTATAAAAAGGGTGGAGTGAATGCCATCCAAGAATTCACCAATGTACCAGCATTGGCCAATTGCGAACAAATCAATAATGGAGAACAGTACATTGATAATTTGGTTCGGTTGGGTCTCGTAGAAAGAGAAAGAGGAAACGCCTTTATTGACAAATCTAGATATGAACCTTTGAAAGCTGATCCGCAATTTGCGCAATACAATGATGTGGAATTAGCAAAGAAAAATGGTTATGAAAAATGTGAAGTAGAAGAACACATTGTCAGACTGACGGCTTTTGGTGAAAAATTCTGCAATATATGTTTAAGTACTGCACAGATTATCGATGGAGATATGCAACTTTTGTGAGGTGACTTTTATGTCCAACTTCAAATTCCTACTCTCTGAGCCGGGGTTTGCATCCTTCGCGGATGTGGCTATTGCGGCGGAGAAGATCTTACATATTGATCCGGCGGCAAGCATTCTCAATTGTCGGCGGGCAATGGAGTTTGCCGTGAAGTGGATGTACTCCGTGGATAAGGAACTGGAAATGCCCTACCAGGACAACCTCCAGAGTCTGATGTCCAGGGAGGAATTCCGCGCCATCGTGGGTAATGATCTTTGGCAGCGGATGGACTTTATTCGCAAGAAGGGCAACACTGCTGCCCATAATACCGGAAAGATCACAGAGGCGGTGGCGATGCTCTGCCTTGAGAATCTGCACATTTTCCTGGACTTTGTGGCCTACTGTTATGCGGATGAGTATGTGGAGACGAAATTCAATCCCACAATCGTTCAGGAGATTGCCACGCCAGTGTCCGCACTGGCTCGCAATGACAGTGGAGAACGGATTGCCACGCCGGTTCAAGAATCGGCTCGCAATGACAGTATAGACTTGGCTGCGTTGATCGAGGAAAACAAGAAGCTGAAAGAGCAGCTCACAGCCCGCCGTGAGGAACAACAGCAGACCTATGTGCCCAAGCCGTTTGATATTTCCGAGTACGAAACCCGGAAGTTCTACATTGATGCCATGCTGGAAGATGCAGGCTGGGTGGAAGGCAAGGATTGGATCAACGAGGTAGAGTTGCCCGGCATGCCTAACAAGAGCGAGGTAGGCTTTGCAGACTATGTCCTCTATGACGATGCTCACAAGCCGTTGGCAGTCATCGAAGCCAAGCGCACTTGCGTGGATGTTTCCAAGGGCCGTCAGCAGGCAGAGCTATATGCGGATATCCTGGAAAAGAAGTATAAGCGCCGCCCGGCCATCTTCCTGACCAACGGCTTTGAGACTCACATCATCGACGGTCAATATCCGGAGCGCAAGTGCGCCACCATCTACTCCAAGCGGGATTTGGAGAAGATGTTCAACCTGCGCACCATGCGGGTATCCCTCAAAAATGTGATGGTGAAGAAGCACATTGCGGGCCGCTACTACCAGGAAGGCGCCATCAAGGCTGTCTGTGATGCTTTGGATAAGAAGAACCGACGCAAGGCACTGCTGGTGATGGCCACCGGCTCCGGTAAGACCCGTACCGTCATCGCTCTGTGCGATGTGCTGCTGCAGCACGGTTGGGTGAAGAATATTCTGTTCCTTGCTGACCGCAACTCCCTGGTCACCCAGGCAAAGCGCAGCTTCGTCAACTTGCTGCCCGACCTCTCCTGCACCAATCTGTGCGAGGAGAAGGACAACTACACTGCCCACTGCGTGTTCTCCACCTACCAGACCATGATGAACTGCATCGATAGTGTCAAGGACGAGCATGGCAAGCTCTTCACCTGCGGTCATTTTGATTTGGTGATCTGCGACGAGGCGCACCGATCTATTTACAACAAGTACCGGGATATCTTCAATTATTTCGATGCCCCGCTGGTTGGCTTGACCGCAACCCCCAAGGACGAGATCGACAAGAACACCTATGAGGTCTTTGAACTGGAAAACGGTGTACCTACCTATGGCTACGAACTGGCACAGGCGGTCAAGGATGGCTATTTGGTGGACTTTATGTCGGTGGAGACCAAGCTCAAATTTCTGGAGGAAGGCATCATCTATGATGAGCTGACCGATGAGGAAAAAGCCGAGTACGAAGAAAAATTCGCAGATGAGAATGATGAACTGCCCGAGAAGATCATGTCCTCTGCGCTAAATGAGTGGGTCTTCAATGCTGACACCATTCGCCAGGTACTACATATTTTGATGACCGAAGGTCTGAAAATCGACTATGGGCAGAAGCTTGGTAAGACTATTATCTTTGCGAAAAACCATAATCACGCAGAGAAAATCTATGAAATCTTTAATAAAGAATATCCCCATCTGCCCGGCTTTGCCAAGGTGATCGATAACAAGATTAATTACGCACAGAGCCTGATCGATGACTTCTCCGATCCGAGAAAGTTACCTCAGATTGCCATCTCTGTGGATATGCTGGACACTGGTATCGATGTGCCGGAGTGCTTGAATCTGGTCTTCTTTAAAAAGGTTATGAGTAAAGCAAAGTTCTGGCAAATGATCGGACGCGGTACCCGTCTGTGTCCTGGATTGCAGGATGGGGCGGATAAGGACAAGTTCTACATCTTCGATTTCTGCGGTAACTTTGAGTTCTTCCGTATGCACAAAGAGGGAAGACCAAACGCCAATCAGCTTCCGCTGCAAGGTTCTATCTTCAGCTTGAAAGCGCAGATTGCATATAAGTTGCAGGATATTGCTTATCAGACACCTGATCTCATCGCTTTTCGCAAGGAACTGGTTGATGATATGGTCCGTAAAGTGCAGGAACTAAATAAGGAGAACTTTGCGGTTCGCCAACATCTGAAATTTGTTGAACTGTATTCCAATCCCGACAATTATCTCACCCTTACCTATGAAAACACCTTGCAAATACAGGAAGAGCTGGCGCCGCTAATTCTTCCGGATACAGATGAAGTAAGTGCTGTCCGTTTTGATTCGCTGATGTATGGTATTGAGTTGGCATACTTGATTGGCAAAACCTACACCCGGGCAAGAACGGATCTTTTTAAACGGGTAAACTTTATTGCATCTGTTGGTAATATTCCGGAGATTACGGCCCAGTCTGAGCTGATCAATCAGATTCTGCACACCAGCTATGTGGATGACGCTGGTATCAATGAGTTTGAAAATATTCGCGAGAAGCTCCGCGGATTGATGAAGTACATTATTCACAAGGGAGTTCTTATTGACACAAGAATACTGGCAGACGAGATTCTTTCTATGGATTGGAATGAATCCGAACTGGAAAATGATGATCTGAAGAATTACAAGATGAAAGCAGAGTTCTACATTCGTCAAAACCAGGACAATGCTGTCATTGCCAAGCTGAAGACCAATCAGCCACTGACAAGTGCAGATTTGAAGGTGCTGGAGGGTATTTTGTGGAGCGAGATCGGTACAAAGCAAGACTATGAAAACGAATACGGCAGCAAGCCTTTGGGTGAGTTTGTACGCGAAATCGTGGGTCTGGATATGAATGCAGCCAAGGAAGCTTTTGCCGAGTTCTTAAATGACACAACCCTGGACAGCAATCAGATCTACTTTGTGAACCAGATTGTGGAATATATCGTTCACAACGGACTCATGAAAGATTTGACTGTTTTGCAGGATGCTCCATTTACGGATAATGGAAGTATCGTAGAAGTGTTTACCGATATGACGGTGTGGTTTGGTATCAAAAAAATAATTGATAGCATAAACGCAAATGCGATAGCTGCATAAAGCTTTGTAGCAAAAGTAAAATCACATACATTATAGTAATAACCAGATGGTAGCAGTACCATCTGGTTATTATTGTATAAAGAAAACCACCGGCAGTGCCGGTGGTTCCAAAAAGCTTTAGCTATGCATAGAAAAAATATCCTCCTATGGTTATAGTAATGGTGGTCTGCCAACCGCCATTACTTAAACATAGGAGGAATCAAGTCCAGATGAAACTTGACACTAACAGTTTAGCACATACGAAGTGGGAATGTAAATACCATATCGTATTCGCCCCGAAATATCGTCGTCAAATAATTTACGGTAAGATAAAAGCGGATATAGGGTAAATGCTTAGGAAACTATGCGAGTACAAGGGCATCGAAATAATCGAGGCAGAAGCGTGCAAGGATCATATTCATATGCTCGTATCAATCCCGCCCAAGTATAGTGTAGCACAGATTATGGGCTATCTTAAAGGAAAGAGTAGCTTAATGATCTTCGAGAAGTACGCCAACCTCAAGTACAAGTATGGTAACCGGCATTTCTGGTGCCGGGGATATTATGTAAGTACAGTAGGAGCCAATAAGAAGGCAATACAAGAGTACATCCGAAACCAGCTACAGGAAGATTATTCCGACGACCAAATAAGTATAAAAGAGTATGTCGACCCGTTCACGGGTCAGCCAGTAAAAGAGGGCAAATAAACAAAAGCCCCTTTAGGGGCAGCCCGTGACATCTGCGCGGTTGGCAGACTTTTCGACGAGCCTATAGGCTCAGCCAAGGGCATGCCCCAGGGGGGCTAGTGCATACCACCGGCACGGCCGGTGGTTATGATTCTTAAATGGTATTTTACAGTGAAAACAGCTTGTTCTATCGTGCAAAAGCTGCCGAAAGTCGAGCAATAGCAATAATTTTCGGGTTATCAAAAATCGTTTTTTATTTTATTGCCGGTCGTGGGTGGACAGCGTTTTTTTGTCATAAAATTAACAATTGGTGCGTTGACGGAAAAGGAGATTTGCGGTAATATTATAGGCAGATTAATAAATTCGCAGGTGATTAAAATTGCAAGACAACAAAGAGATGCTGGGTACGGCACCGATTGGAAAGCTACTTTTTAAGTTGGCGCTTCCTACGGTGGTGGCTCAGCTTATTAATATGCTCTACAACATCGTTGATCGAATCTTTATCGGTCATATGCCGGGGGACGGGAGCTTAGCTCTGACGGGCGTGGGCGTTTGCATGCCTATCATTATGATCATATCCGCGTTTGCGGCTCTCATCAGCTCCGGCGGCGCGCCAAGGGCATCCATTTATATGGGTAAAGGTGATAACGAATCTGCAGAAAAGATCTTGGGCGGCAGCTTCACACTTCAGCTTATTATCTCCGTAATTCTTACAGCCGTATTGCTGATCTGGAACGAGGATCTGCTTTTGATGTTCGGTGCAAGTGAAAATACTATTGACTATGCCACTGACTATATGAACATCTACGCTTTGGGCACGATCTTCGTTCAGCTTACACTTGGTATGGGTGCGTTTATTACTGCCCAAGGTTTCGCGAAAGTAGGTATGATGACGGTGCTGATCGGTGCAGTCAGCAATATCATCCTTGATTACATCTTCATTTTCGTTTGTGATCTCGGTGTGCAGGGTGCGGCACTGGCTACCATCATTTCACAGGCGATATCCAGTGTTTGGGTGCTAAGCTTTCTGAGAGGGAAGAGGACCTACCTAAAGCTGCAATGGAAGAATATGCGTATTAATGGAAAACTTGTTTTTCCGTGTGTAGCTTTAGGCCTTTCTGCCTTTATTATGCAAAGCAGCGAAAGTGTGATTTCTGTTTGCTTTAATTCCTCTTTGCTCCAATACGGTGGCGACATTGCCGTAGGCGCTATGACCATCCTCACCAGCGTTATGCAGTTTGCTATGCTACCTATGCAAGGCTTAGCCCAGGGCGCACAGCCAATTTCCAGCTACAACTACGGAGCAAAGAATACCGACCGTGTAAAGAAGACCTTCAAACTTTTATTAATAACCTGTGTTGGATATTCCTGTGTCATTTGGGGTGCAATTATGCTGTTCCCAAAGGTGTTTGCGGGGATCTTTACGCCCGATACGGCGCTGATCGACTTTACCGCCAATGCTCTGCGGATCTATTGCGGCGTGTTGTGCATTTTCGGCATCCAGATCGCTTGTCAGATGACATTTGTTTCCACCGGAAATGCAATTTGTTCCATTATTGTTGCTATTGTTCGTAAATTTGTTCTGCTGCTGCCGTTTATTTATTTGATTCCCGATCTTGTACAGAATAAGACCATGGGCGTTTACACGGCAGAGCCGGTGGCAGATATTATAGCAGTAACCTTTACGGCCGTTCTTTTTGCCGTTCAGTTCAAAAAATCACTTAGAAGATTAGATAAGGAGATAGCTTTATGAAAATTGCAGTAACTTATGAAAACCGTGAAATTTTTCAGCACTTTGGTCATACCGCGCAGTTTAAGATCTACGAGGTAGAGGATGGAAAGATAGTGAGCGAAGAAGTGGTAGATACCAACGGCAGCGGCCACGGCGCCTTGACCGGACTTCTTTCTGCTCTGAATGCAGATGTCCTTATTTGCGGCGGCATCGGTGGCGGTGCACAGATGGCTCTGGCGCAAGCTGGTATCAAGCTGTATGGCGGTGTGCGCGGTGATGCAGACGAGGCAGTGGAGGCATTTGTTAATGGATGCCTGGATTTTGATCCGGATGCTAAGTGCGACCACCACGACCATCATCACGGAGAGGGCCACACCTGCGGCGATCACGGTTGCGGAAGTAACTGCGGCTCACATGGTTGTCATTAAAATCAGAATAGATAGAGCAAACCGCTGAAAGTTTTTATGCTTTCAGCGGTTTTAAAATTACTTATCAAAAGAAACAGGCTTTGTAACATTTGTTGCAAAAGCATTGGGACCCGGATCCGACATAGAAAAATACATTTTAGCAGCCTTTGTTGTGCCGAAATCTCGGTTAGAACCGGAATCCTGTACCTTGTTAAAAGCGTCACGGAACATCTGATTGTGAGCTTCCTCACGGTTTAACAGGAAGTCGATTGTTTCACGCACCTTTTTGTCATTGATTTGACGGTAGAGGTATTCATAAACCACCTTTGCACGCTGTTCAGATGCGATATTACTCAGCAGGTCTGCACAGAGGTCACCAGTAACCGTAACATAATCGGCAGTCCAGGAGTACCCCGAGGCGTTGATCAGACCGGGGTTAAGACCTAAAATAACATGCGACTGGATCTCGCCGGAAGGCACAGTCTGAGCATCAACATCGTGTCCGTTCAGTAGATTGATAGTCTGTGCCACCATCTCCATATGGCCAAGTTCTTCTGCGGCGATGTCAAGGAACAAATCCTTAATTTCGGGGTCTTTGATTCGAAAGCTCTGGGACATATACTGCATTGCCGCCTTAAGCTCACCGTTACCACCGCCAAGCTGTTCCTGCAAAAGCGCTGCATACTGCGGGTTCGGTCTTTCTACTGCTACAGGATGAAACAACATCTTTTCGTGTTTGAACATAAACATACCTCCGAATTATTTGGTATTAGATATTCTTTCCACTTCTTATGGTGATATGCAAACGATTCTATCATAGGGCGATTAAGAATGTAGAAGGAAATTACCTTGCAAAAAATAAAAAAATATGTTATAATGCACGCTGGATATTTATGGAAGGAGGGAGTATACTGCGCATGAAAAACGGCAATATGGCAATTGTATATGGGATTATTGTGCTGTTGTCGGCCTTGGTGCTGATTGGCTATGCACTGCTGGAGAAAAAGAAAAATGGCCTTTTCATTACGCTCTTTCTTTGCATATTGGCGGTCAACTGCGGTTACTTTCTTCAGTCCATCTCCCATACACTGGATTGGGCGATGATGGCAAATCGTCTTTCTTATATGGGTGCGGCCTACTCTGTTTTGGTCATGCTGATCATCATTATGGATGTGTGCCAGGTGTGCAGAAGAAAATGGCTAACTGGTTTGCTGATTGGTATTAGTACCGTTGCCTTCCTACTGGCAGCTAGCGGCGATTGGCTTGGACTTTATTATAAGGCAGTCACCATTACTACGGTCAACGGTGTTACCAGGCTGGTGAAAGATTACGGTCCGCTGCATACTCTGTATCCCGTGTACCTGCTTTCTTATTTCATAACCATGGTCGCCGTGATTATATATTCCGCCCGGAAGAAGAAATTGGTCTCGCCAAAATATGCCGTATTCTTGGTAGCGGTAGTTCTGTCAAATTTGATCATCTGGGGTGTTGAGCAGATCATCGACGTGGATTTTGAATTTCTGTCAGTATCTTATATCGCCACAGAGATTATGCTTCTGGCTATTTACAGTATGCTGCGGGATTACGGTATCGTCCAGCCCGGCGGTACAATGGTCAGTGTGCAGATGCTGACGCAGATGCATACCACCTATACTGCAGGTGAACTGCCGCCCAATATGGAAGAATTGTTTTCTTCCTTTGCCCAAAAGGTAAAAACTCTCTCATCGGCAGAACGGCGCATTTTGAATTACTATATCGATGGTCGGGAAATTTCCGATATTCCGGACCTTGCATATATCAGCATCCATACGGTAAAAAAGCATAATCGTAGTATTTATCAGAAGCTGGAGGTTGCTTCCCGTGACGAGTTGATGCTGTACATCGAGTTATTCCGATGCTGTAACCGACTGGACGAGCTGTATGGAGAGAGGGTAGAAATCAAATAAGACCTATATAAAATGCACAAGTGGCAGATGCGTCACTTGTGCGTTTTTTACATATCCCAAGGATACTTTTCTCATAAAGTATCCTTGGGATTATTTTATTGGATTTATTTTATATATAAAATAAAGTTATCCGAAGGAAGAAAGGCGGTGAGCTGTGCTTGAAAAAATTGATCGAGGCACTGTTGGAGAATCTATCCACAAGGGAAGTATTCCTCTTCCGCATTGCTTGCGGCGCTTGCGGAACGGAATTTGCCAATAAGCCAATTCGCTTCTCCAAAGCGGGCATTATGCCGCAGACAGAGGGAAAAAAAGTCATCTACGATGCAGTTTATGAGCAGGAATTCCAGAGTGCCCGGCAGAGCTCTGTCCGGGATGCCGCGGAGCACCTGAATTACTGTCCAATCTGCAAGCGGCTGATTTGCAATCGTTGCTTCCTGATCTGTGACGATCTGGATATGTGCAAGCAATGTGCAACACGGTTGGAAGAAACCGGAAATCCGGTACTTTCGGATGTACTGGAGATTGCAATGTGATCTTTAAAAGAAATAACCTTGTCGCATCTGCAAAATGCAGAGCAGAGATTAAACTAAGGAGAATTGATCATGAAAAAAACTTTTGTAATATTCCTGTGCATAATTATGGCCTTTACTATGATGGCACCGACTGTCCTGGCGGCTGATGACAGTGAAATTTCCGAGACCGGAGTCGTTTTTTATCACGGCAACAGTTACGGTAATATGGATCCTGTATCCGTAAGCGGCGATTACACGCTGCCGGAATGCGGCTTCATTCACTACGATAACTACTCCTTTAAATGCTGGCGAGTGTACGACCAGGAAATGCAGCCCGGTGAAACCATTTATGTGGACGAAATCATAACCGTTGATGCAGTTTGGCAGTTAAACTATTCTCCTGCCTGGGATGACCCCAGAGCTACCTTTGACGGTAACGGCGGTTCCGGCACGATGGAGACTGTCTATATGGGCGGTGGCAATTTGAGATTACCCCGTTGCGATTTCATTCCTCCCGAAGGTAATCAATTCAAGTGCTGGCGCGTGGACGGGGTGAATTTGCAGCCCGATGACACCACTTATATGAGTGGCAACAAAACCATTACCGCAATATGGGAGCCGATTCCTCCTCGGGTTTACTTTGAAAATGGTGGCGGTACCGGCACTATGGCTAAAGCAGAAATCACTGGCGAGTATACCTTGCCCGAATGCGATTTTACAGCCCCCAATGGTCAGCAGTTTCAATGCTGGCTGGTGGACGGACAGGAAATGCAGCCCGGTGACACCATTTATGTGGACGGCATTATAACCGCAACAGCATTGTGGGAGGCTATTCCTACCGAGGCACCAACCGATGCGCCAACGCCTCCTTCGGATAACAACAATACAAACCAGGTGCAAAATGCTCAGCCTGATAATCACGGCGACAACACAGATGTTGATCTGGCCTTGGTGATTGCGATAGTTATGGGCGTTGTGCTGATCTTTGTGGTTTGCATCATCGGCGGTATAGTGATACTGCTTGTGATAAAGAAAAAGAAGAAATAAGGCGCAATATAACAGGCAAAAAGGAGAAAGAATTATGAAAAAAATGATAACTGCATGCCTGCTGATTGCAATGCTATTATCTTTAACCATCTGTGTACATGCAGATAGTGGTAAAGTATGGTTTTTGTCTGACAGCAGTTTTGAGGTTGGCGGAACGGCTACAGTAGACCTGTACGCCACTTCCATGAGCGTAGTTCAGACCAGCGAATTAAACGGGGATACAAGCTCCGATATGTACAATGCGGCACTGCATATGAATCTGGGTTATACATGGCTTTGCAGCAATGGGCCTGATAAATACGGTCAATCCGTTACCTGGACGGATGCCGATGCAGGAAGAGAGTATATTTGCCGTGTCGGCTTCTACAGCGATTCAAAACAGACGCAATTGGCTGGATATCTGGATAGCGAACCTTTTATAATTCAGGGTAAACAATCTCTGACAATTGCCACTAAAGAGCTTCCCAATGCGGTGATTGGAGAAGAATATTATGTGCAGATAAGCAGTTCCGATGCCAATGCGGTCTTCTCTGAGTTTATGGGTTCTGAACTGTCAAGTTTCGGCCTGACGCTCCATTCTAATGGCATCATCGACGGTACACCTACCAAGACCGGCAACTGCCATATCAATATTTTGGCGACCGGTCCCAGCGGCGAGGACTCCGTCTCCTTTGACCTGACAGTAACAGATGCTCCACAAGCTTCTCTGGAAGTGCTGGATTATCCGACCCAAACCACCTATATGGTGGGGGAGACCTTCGATCCGACCGGTATGCGGGTGAAGATCACTACCTTTGACGGTTCCACTATGATCAGCAAAGATGGTCAGTATTTAGAGTACACCAAAGAGCCTCTGAAGAATCAGGGAGATGTAAAAATCAAACTGAAACACGGCGATGCTTTTACATTTGTTTATATTACAGTAGTACCTGCTTCCGGTGCCGGTGGTGCCGGTGATATGCCCCCGGCTATTACTCTGAAAAGTCTGCCTACAGCCTATGTAGGAGAAAAATACTCCGTCAAAATTGACTGCGGTGATCCTAACGCTGACTTTTGGGAGTACTATAACCCCGGTAAACCCAATGATTTGCGTAAAACCGGATTAATCATTACCGATCGGGGTGTTCTGGAAGGCATACCTACCAAGGCCGGCAGTTATACCTTCACGATTTGCGCAGGCAACGATAATGGCGAAGATTATGCTACATATACTTTGGTGGTAAAGGAAGCATCCGAGAAGACCCCTGATGAAACGGAATCGGAAACTACCGCACCTGATGAAACGGAAGTTCCCACCGATGCACCGGTAACACCTCCAGATTCTTCGGATAGTAATATTACCACCGGCACGATAACGGAAAAGCCGGACACAACCGATACCAATAGCGGAAGCGATGCTCTTGACATCAGCGGTTTCGATCTGATTTGGTTGGTTGTGATTGTTGCAATTGTTGTGGCTGCTATGCTGACAGCAGGCACGGTAGTAGTCATTATTCTAATTGTGAAAAAGAAGAAAAATAAATAAGGGAGCGAAAAGGATGTCTATTTTTGATAAGTTGAAAAGCGGCATTTCCGGAACTGCGAATATAACGAGTCATCCGGCTGGCGCAATGAAAAAGACCTTTACCTTTACCGTCCTTCCGGAGAGCCTGGCACAAATGCAGGCAATGCCTGAGGCGGCATTGACAGATCCATTTCAAACCGCAGCAATGACTGTGTGCGCCTTGTGCGTTTATGCAGCCGACAAATCAATCGGTACGGAAATGCTGAACTGGCTTCGTGGCCCTCGCCCGCTCAGTCCTCATGAAATTTCTTTCCTGAATGACCGTTTCCGTGACGGTCACCATGTGCCGTTTTCTTACTTTGCCGGTGCAAAGCCTGAAAACGACTACACACCTACCCAGCCTTATACATTGACCATTGAGGCCGGTCCCTATGCCGATGCCAATCCTGGTTATAAAAAACTGCATATCCGTAGTGGCGGCGCTGATAACCCCCGGGAGATCGTGCTGCGCAGAAGAGGGGATGGGAAGTGGTTTCTTTGGGATCAGTTTATTTTGGTTGGAATCCGGGAACCCAAATCTGCTGACCCGTGGGCTTGATTATGAAGAAAATGATCAAAGCGGGGGCTATGGTAATGTGTGTGTTGTCTATGCTTTCCTTATTTGGATGCAAAAGCCACTATGTGGACGGTCCCGGTATGGAAAGAGGCGTGTGGAGTGAATTTACCATTTCGCAAAGCTCCGATGTATATGAGCAAAACTTCTCTTATACGGTGAAGTTTGACGAGAGTTTAAGTGAGGCTTATCTTTACACCGAGGTTCCTCATGAGGAGAAGGGATACCCTGTTGAGAAAAGTATACCGTTAAAGCAAGATACTGTCAGTGCGCTGTTTCAGCTTGACATTATGTCGTTCCCCGATGCTGTGTCTTCTGAATTAGAGACAGAAATCCTTGACGGAACCTTCCTGCGTTTTTCCGTCACGGATCAAAACGGAAAGGTATCTGAAAAAATCATATCAAGCGAAGCACAAGAAGAAATACTCGTTCTTATTGCACCTTATGCTAATAAACTAAAAGGCGAATGAACGAAAATCCCGCAGTACGAATATATGCGGGAATATTCTACCAAACCAATAAAAGGAGAATGAATTATGGGACTTATTAAAGCAGGATTTGGAGCAATCGGCGGCGTTTTGGCTGACCAGTGGAAGGAATTTTTCTATTGTGAAGCAATGGATATGGATACCCTGGTGGTTAAAGGTCAGAAGCGTATTTCCGGCCGCAGCTCCAATACCAAAGGGAGTGATAACGTAATCAGTAATGGCTCCGGTATTGCGGTTGCTGACGGTCAGTGTATGATCATTGTGGAGCAGGGCAAGGTGGTGGAGGTATGTGCTGAACCGGGTGAATATACATACGATACATCTACAGAGCCATCTATTTTTGCAGGTAAGCTGGGCGAAAGCATCAAGGATACTTTCAAAGCTATCGGTAAGCGGTTTGCTTACGGCGGTGATACCGGCAAGGATCAGCGTGTTTACTACTTTAATACCAAGGAGATTATGGGAAATAAGTTTGGCACGCCCAGCCCCATTATCTTCGAGGTGATGAACAAGCGCATCGGCATGAGCCGCACCGTCAATGTGCGGTGCAACGGTGTTTACTCTTATGCAATCTCCAACCCTCTTTTGTTCTATACCAAGGTCTGCGGTAATGTAGAGTATGCTTACACCAGAGATCAGATCGATGAACAGATGAAAACGGAATTCGTTTCCGCACTGCAGCCTGCATTCGGTGCACTGGCTGAGCTGGAACTGCGCCCTGCACAGCTTCCTGCTAAGGTTAATGAGCTGAAAAAGGCCATGAACGAAGCACTGCAGCTAGAATGGGTAGAGTCCAGAGGCATTACCGTTGAAAAGATTGCACTGAATCCCATCACCCTGGCCGACGAGGATATGAAAAAAATTCAGGAGATGGAGGATGCTGTTTCTTACGGCTCCAATGCTTTTATGATGGCAGGCCGTATGACCACCGCTACCGCGAATGCAATGGAAACTGCAGCAGGTAACCAAGGCGGTGCAATGAATGGCTTTATTGGTATGAATATGGCCGGTGGCGCAATGGGCGGCGGCTTTAATCAGGCACAGCAGTTCTACCAGATAGGCGTCCAGCAGCAACAGCAGGCGGCAGCTCAGCAGCCTGCATCTGATGGTTGGAAGTGCGCTTGCGGTGCTACTGCTACCGGCAAGTTCTGCCCCGAGTGTGGCGCAAAGAAGCCTGAGCCTCAGCCTGCTGGCGGCTGGAAGTGTGCTTGCGGCGCAACCGCAACCGGTAAGTTCTGTCCTGAATGCGGCAGTCCCAAGCCTGCTGATGAGGATGGCTGGACCTGCTCCTGCGGACAGGTAAATAAGGGCAAGTTCTGCTCTAACTGCGGAGGCAAGAAACCTGCCGGAGTTCCCCAGTACAAGTGCGATAAGTGCGGCTGGCAGCCTGCCGATCCCACAAAGGCACCTCGTTTCTGCCCGGAATGCGGCGATGCATTCGATAACGGCGACATCGTGTAAGGAGGATATATAATGGGCTTGTTTGATGCTTTTAAAAAGAAAGATTGTGAAATTTGCGGCAAAGAAGTGGGAATGTTTGGTTATAAAAAGTTGGAAGACGGTGAAATCTGCAAGGATTGTGTAAAGCTTCTCTCTCCTTGGTTTGACGATCGCCGCCATTCCACGGTAGAACAGATCAAGAAACAGTTGGCGTACCGTGAAGAAAATCTGCAGAAGCTGACATCTTTCCGTCCTGCTAAGACATTCGGTGAGCGTTCCAAAATCTATGTGGAGTACGAAAATGGTATTCCCAGTCGTTTTGCAGTTACTCGCTATGATGATCTGATGGAGGAAAATGCTGATTTGATTAGCTTTAAAGATGTTGTATCTTTCCATACAGATATCCGGGAAGATCGCGATGAAATCAAGCGTCAAAATGCGCAAGGCGAGATGGTCAGCTACAATCCTCCCCGGTACAACTATCAATACGATTTTAAAGTACAGCTTCAGGTCAGAAATCCTTACTTTGATGACATCAGCATCCAGCTCAATAGCAGTACCATCGAACTGGAAAGTGAAAGTGATTTCCGCCGCAGCACCGGCGGCATTGGTCAGTTCCTGACGGGTCGTCAGTTTGACCCTTCCTACAATCCTATGTATCGTGAATTTTCTATGATGTGTCAGGAATTGGAAGAAATTTTCCAGGCAGGAATCCAAGGTATGGCTGTTTGCTCAACTGCGCAGGCATCAACACCGGTTGCAACTGCTGTAGAACCAGCAGCTCCCGTTGCCACACAGGCAATAGATAGCTGGAAATGTACAGCTTGCGGCAGTGAGAATAGCAGTAAATTCTGTGCAGGCTGCGGTGCACCCAAGCCTGTGCCTGTGGCGGTAAATGGCTGGAAATGCTTCTGTGGCACCAGGAATGCCGGCAGATTCTGCGAAAACTGTGGTACGGAGAAATTTGACCTGAATGATATTGAGTGCAGCGAGTGCAGTTGGACAGCAGAACCGGAGGACAAGGATGTTCCTGCTTTCTGCCCCAATTGCGGAAAACGCTTTAACAGCGACGATCTGTGCTGAGTCCTTTACTGGATAATGTATTGAAAAGGAGTGAAAAAGTTGTCTGTATTACAAGAATATAAATGTCCTTGTTGTAATGGTGCAATTGAGTTTGACAGCAATTCCCAGAAAATGAAATGTCCTTATTGCAGTTCTGAATTTGAGATGGAAACACTGGCAGCCTATGATGCGGAACTAAGCAATCAGCCCGAGGAAAATATGACTTGGGAAACTGCACCTGGTTCACAATGGAGTGAGGGCGAGACGGATAATATGCGGATCTACTGCTGCAATACCTGCGGCGGTGAGATCGTAGCTGATGAAACCACAGGCGCAACACACTGCCCCTTCTGCGGCAATCCTGTGGTGATGATGGGCCAGTTTGCCGGTGATTTGAAGCCGGATCTGGTGATTCCTTTCAAGCTGGATAAGAAGGACGCTATTGCGGCACTGAACAATTATTATAAAGGCAAAAAACTGTTGCCCAAGGTCTTTAAGGATCAAAACCATATCAAGGAAGTTAAGGGGCTTTATGTTCCGGTTTGGCTGTTTGATACGGATGCAGATGCCCATGTGCGGTACAAGGCAACCAGAACCCGCGTGTGGAGCGACAGCCAGTACAATTATACCGAGACCAGTCATTATTCTGTTACCAGAGCTGGCGGAATCGGTTTTGAAAATGTGCCGGTGGATGGCTCTACCAAAATGGATGATACGCTGATGGAATCTATTGAGCCGTTCCATATTGCCGATGCGGTGAATTTTCAGACGGCCTATTTGTCCGGCTATCTGGCGGACAAGTACGATGTTGATTCAGAGGCCAGCATCGCCAGAGCCAATGAGCGGATTCGCAAGAGCACAGAGGATGCCTTTGCTGAAACTGTAAGAGGTTATGATTCTGTAATGGCGGTCAATTCCAATATCTGCCTGAATAACGGTTGCGCCAAGTATGCGTTGTACCCGGTGTGGATCCTGAATACACAGTGGAACGGGAAAAAATTTACATTTGCCCTGAACGGTCAAACCGGCAAAGTTGCCGGTGATCTGCCTATGGATAAGGGAGCTTTCCGGCGTTGGTTGTTTGGTATGACCGCCGGTGTTACCGCCGCGGTTTTCGCGCTGACATACCTGTTTTGGCTGCTGTAAGGAGGTAGGGTTATGAAAAAAAGAATCTTAATAGTTTTCCTGACTCTGGCACTTTGCCTGGGTTCGACCCTGACTGCCTTGGCAGAGGAATACTTCGTGTATGATGATGCTAACCTTCTTAGTGACGCAGAGGAGACGCAGCTAAGCACAATGCTTTCCGAATTGAGCCAGACCTACGGCGCACAGCTTGTGGTAGCCACTGTGACTTCTTCCAACACGGATATGGATCAGTATGCGGAATTTGTATATGACGAAATGAATTTTGGCTACGGCGAGAATCGGGATGGCGTGCTGTTGCTTGTGTGTATGGAGCCACGGGAGTACCGGATCGTATCCAACGGCTTTGCAGGCTCAGCCATAGAAAACAGTGAGATCAGCGCAATCGGCAATGCGATTAGCTCTGATTTGTCTGCCGGTTACTATTCCGATGCATTCGATACCTTTGCCGACGAATGTGCTTACTATCTGGATGGACATATCAATGGCTTCCCATTCCGGTTCGGAAGGAATTTGCTGATCTCCTTAGTGATCGGCCTTGCGGTGGGACTGATCGTGGCATTTAAACTGAAAGGTCAGCTAAAAACGGTCCGTAAACAGAACCAGGCGGACGTATATGTAAAACCGGGCAGTATGCAGATCACGCTGTCCAACGATATGTTCCTATATCGAAATGTTACCCGTACAAAGAAACAATCCAACAGCTCGTCCAGCTCCGGTTCGTCCAGAAGTGTGGGCGGAGGCTCTTTCTGAATTAAATAAAGAATTGGAGGAATAAAAAATGGCAAAGCATAATTGCGCAATTTGTGGAGTAGAAGTAGGTTTGATGTCCGAGCAGAAATTAGCTGACGGCAATTACATTTGCAGAAAAGTCTGCAGTAAGAAAACCTTCAAGGTTTTTGATAAGGTTGCAGCAACGCTTCCTGATGTAAACGCCCACATCCAGCAAATCGAATTTGGCACAAAAGTGTGGGATCAGATTTTTGTCCCTCTGAAAAGCACAAAAAACAAGGAGGAAAAGTTAGATGAGATTCGGGGAATCAAAGGTAATCTAATGTATTTTTCTCCGTCTACCGGTCTTTTGGCGCTTGTTGAAAACCGCTATAAATTCTTTATTTTCGGAAAAACGACCTTGGCTTGTGTATATCGTGTTGCGGATCTTTATGATTATGAATACGAGAGCGAGGTATCTAAGGATGCAGAAGGCAAAGAAATTACAAAGCATTTCGTGAATATGACATTCCGTAATGTTGCGGGGCTGTACAATGCCCGACTGGAGCTGGACAGCAAGAGCGATTTCTTCAGCATGGAAAAGTATTTTGACAAGCTGTTCGGCATTCAGGATACCATCCGCAACTCCATAAACAATGCAAAAAGACAGGTCAATGCATTCAAAGCTGTTGCAGGCGCAGTTAAGGCTGCTGCCAATGAAGATGCAGATATTGCCGCAAAGACAGAAAATGCCTTTGATGCGATGGAAGCATCCAGATACGGCGACAGAACCGAGTGGATCAAGAAGGCAGATGCAGCGCTGGCATCTGTGAAATAAGAAATCCAAACCTTAATAAACTTCAAAATACTAAAAAGTGAGGTAAATATTATGAATAACTTAAAAACATTATTGGCATTGCTTTTGGTTTGTTCTATGCTCTTTACATTCGCTGCTTGCGGCGGCGAATCCGGAAATGATGGTGGCAACACCCCCGCTGAAACAGATCCTGTGGTAGTTACAGAGCCGGAACCCACCATTGCGCCTGTGACCATCGGCGACATCACCATCGAGTTTGACGATGCCGTTCTGTACTCTCCCTATAATGACGACTATTTCAATCTACTGGTCTATTTCAACATTACCAACAACTCCGACGAGCCCGTAAAGCCCGGCAAGATTGTGTTTGCCCAGGTTCTGGCCAATGGCAAGAGCATGACCGCCGGCGTGTCCTTCCAGGAGGATGTTCGCCCCGAGTTAGATAACAGCTTCTACAACGAGATCGCTCCCGGCGAGACTGTCCGCTGCATGGAGGCCTTCGGCGGCATTTACGAGGACGGCAAACAGATCCATGGCGTGTACGAGATCACCATTATGGATATGTATCACCAGATCGAAGATAAGCTTGTTATCACCATCGATACCGCTGAGCTTGAGACCGTCACCGAAGCATAACCCTTTTGCACAGACAAGGGTCTGATACCCGCAAAACAACAACGGTAAAGAGAGGTATATACAATGAAAAGCATTAAGGCTTTATTGGCTTTGCTTTTAGCTGGCGCTATGATTTTTTCCTTCAGCGCATGCACCTATATCGTTACGATTGAAGAATCTACCCCTGCACAGACCGAACCTCAGGAAACAGAACCTGTTGAACAGGCAGATCCTTCTTATAATTCTTTCCTGCAAAGCATGGTCGGCACGGAGAATAAGTTTTCTGTTGCTTATTTCGGCTATAATTCCGGGGAGGAAGGTCTGACCGGAACACAATGGCTGCAGCATGCAGCACCGAACCTCTGCAGGGATCTCCCGTTCCTTACGGAGATCCCGAACGAGCGTATTGTCGGCACAGGATACGGTGAGATATATTGCATCGTTCCTGCTGACGAAAATGCTGTCATAGAGGTCGTGCAGGGAGAATTGGTAGGGGATATAGAAATTGCGTATACCAAGGTGCTCCAAACCTTTGATAGTGGTGAACCTTTTATCCTGTCCTGCAATGAAGGCTATGTGTACCCCGATACCCAGGTGACTATCACAGGCAGTGACGGTGTCAGTGTGATTTGGTATCCCCAGCAGACTGCTGAGAACCGAACTTCTTGGGAAAACGGCACCTGTTATGAGGATATGCTGAAAGACTTCTCCGACTATAACGAGCTGATGCGGCTGGAATACGATTATTTCCAGAGCAGTTTCTACACACAGCCCACTCGGGAACAGCTCATTGATACCAGCTGGTACTGCAAGGAGTGGTTTAACGATGATGAGGAGCGTGAGTTTTCCATTTGGTTCCAGGACGGAACAGCAACCGTCACCTGGACAATGTATGGAGAAACCCACACCTATAACGATGCCTCGTGGGAGCTGACCTACGAAGAGAATGTTGCCATTATTACTATGGACTTCCGGGAATTTGCAGGTGAGCAGAGCTTTGCGGTGCTTGTAGAGGTCGGCGACTATATGCTGTACACCTGTGCGGATTTTGTAAACGGCGACGATGATCTGTGTGATACTGGTGTCCAGTCAAGAATGCTTGAAAGAAGCTATGGCTGATTGAATTGCCCGTGAATAGAGAGGAGAAAAAATGAAAAAATTATTATCTTCAATTTTGTGCCTGGTTATGCTGATGGCTATGGTCATACCTGTGGCAGCAGATGATATGCAGGTTTATTTTACAAGTGACAGCAGCTTTGTTGTTGGTGGCACAGTTACAGTGGATAGAAATAAAACCTTTGACAGCGTGGCCGACAACGGTTTGTCGCAGGACTACAATGCTTTTTTGGAAGGCAATGTGGTTTATGAGTGGTTCAAAAACGGCGCTTATTTTCACACCGGCCAATCCTTGACCATAACCACTGCGGAGCAGGGGTACACCATTACATGCCGGGCATTTTTGTACGAAACAGATCCCGATGATTGGTTCAATTGTTTGGATGCAGAGCCGTTCCAGGTAGCCTATCAGGAAGAGCCGGAGGAAGAAGAATATTTTCTGGAGATTATGCGGGAGCCTAACAAATATCAGTATGTCTCCGGTGAAAAGCTGGATCTGACCGGCTTGTGGGTGCGGATCTATACCCCCGATGGTTTTATCGATTCCTATGATGGCGATAGATTGACCTACACCAAAAATGCGTTGGTGACAGTAGGCGACCAAAAGATCAAACTCAGCTACGAGGATGCCTTTGCCATTTTTCTGGTAACGGTTTTGCCTGCTCCCGAAACAGAGCCGGAAGAAACAGATGAGATCACCGAAGCCCCTGAAGAAACAGAAGATGTCACGGAAAATGTGACAGAAGAAGTGGAAGTGACGGAAGCAGAGCCGGAGCAGACCCAGGATGTTACGCAGGGAACCGACGGCATAGAGAACCCCATCACCACTGGAACCGGCGACGGATTGAAAGTTAATAGTTCGCTGACTAAAATTCTGATTCTGCTGGCGTTTGTGGCAGTGTGTATGCTGGTGCCGGTGATCCTGATCGTAGTTATTATCATCATTATCGTTAAGAAGAAAAAATCCAAGAAAGCCAAAATTGAGGAACAGTAAGCTATGTTGGATGAAGTAAGAGTCTGCGTAGAGGCGCGGACAGGATTTTTCGGAAAGTATATGGTAGTCCCTCCGGCGTTGCAGCCGGAGGTGGATACCTTCCTTGCTCAGATTACTGGTCTTGGCGAGGAAGCCACCGGCGCAGCGGAGTTTGAACAACGGTTTACAGCTATCGGTCTTGCCGACACCTTCAATAGTCTTGTTACCCGCTGCACTCCCCAGGCACATCAGATGACAGCAGAGGAAAAGGCCTATGCTCGTCAGACTGCCACGGAGATCTTCCGGGAGGATAAGGATCGTATTCTAAAGGAGGCAGGGGAGGATATTCTGGAATCTGTGCAGATGAAGGCGGAGAGCGACCTGATTGCTGCAAGACGGAAGGAAATGGCCGCCAGGGGCGTGCTGGACGATTATACCCGCGCCACCAATTATGTGGAAGATGCAGGCATTGTTGCCCGCTTTTTAAAAGGAAAATTCGGTAAAAAGAAATAAAGAGAGGATATTATGAAAAAAACAATTAGTATCGTTCTATGCTTTTTGATGCTTTGCTCCCTGCTTATCCCTGTTTCCGCAGCGGTAGAGCCGGTGATCACCCAGCAGCCGCAGAGCACGACCTTTAAAGAATTCGGAGTAGCAACCTATTCCGTAACCGTAAAGGGTGAATATCTCAAATGCAGATGGTATATACGCTTTAACGGCGATATTTATGATCTTTGTGATTTTGACAACGGTATGAACCCCTGGGAGCACTATGCCGGTTCTTCCTATGGACCTTATTCCAGCACAAACGGCGACTATACTACATTTACATATTACTTTGAAGGAATCGGCAAGGAGCTGGATGGCTGTTATATCTATGCCGAGATTGAGGACGGACATTTCTCTCTTACAAGTGAAAAAGCGTATATTCGAATAACGCCTTATGAAGAACCTGAGCTTGTGATCAATGTACCTACTTATATAGAGACCTTTCAGGGTGAAATTTTAGATCTGTACTGCAGTGCAACGGCTTCTGACGGATCCTCCCTGAACTATCTGTGGTACAGCTGCTCCTCCGGCAACATTGAAAATATCATCGCTGTCAACCGAGGTACTGAGGATCAGGATACTCTGCGAGTGGACACCAGCTACGTTGGAACACAATATTATACCTGCTATGTTTCTACATCTTCCTACGGTGAATATTCGGATATGATCCGTGTAACGGTTTTGGAAAAGCCTATCCAGAATGATCCCCCGGAGATCACCACCAAGAATCTGCCGGATGCGACGGTGGGTGAAAACTATTATGTGAAGCTTAACTGCACCAATGCCGATGCAGTGTTTGGGATCTACTATAATCCCGGCAAGGCAAACGATTTTGAAAAGACCGGCTTGATTCTGACCCAACACGGTGAGATCGAGGGTGTACCCACAAAGGCAGGTACATACGGCTTTACCGTTACAGTTGTGGACGAAGATGACCAGCAGGGCTACCGTAGTTATACTTTGACGATCAAGGAAGCCCTCGAACCCACCGAACCGGAGCAGACCGAAGTCACCGAACCAGAAGAAGAGACCATCGAAAATAACAATTCTCCCACCGAGGGTACAGACGATCCCGTCGATGGAACCGATACCCCAACAGAGGGCACCGGAACTAACAGCACGGAGAACACCGGCGGTTTCAAATTTAAATTTTCACCCGGTTCCATTGTGATTCTGATTCTGTTTATTGGCCTTTGCCTGCTGATTCCGATCATTCTCATCGTGATCGTGATTATCATTATCGTGAAAAAGAAAAAGAAGAAAGCTCAAAATGAGGAACAGTAATCCATCCAACTTATCAATATAATAAGGAGGAATATTATATGAAAAAGCGTTTGTTAAGCCTTTTGCTGGCAGTTGCTATGCTGCTGGGTATGATGCCTGTGACGGCATTGGCAGATTTTGTGATTGCTACGAAGATGATTAACTATGTTCAGATCGATGGCTTGGATATGCCGATTGTGGGTGAGCTGCCCGATCGGGAAGCTGAGCTTATTGAAGGTTCTGGCTACACTGTTGGAGCACCCGAAACATTTGCTAACAGCTATATTGACGGCATCGCCTGGTACGATGTAACCACTGATGAATATATGGCCGAGGGTGAAGTGTTCGTGGCAGGTCACGAATATTATCCCATGATTGGTTTGCAGGCAAAGAGTGGTTATGCATTTATTTCTCCCTCTGCCATCACAGGCAAATCTAATCTGTGCGATAACATCAATGCGGGCGGTTTTCTGAATACCGCTGAGAGCCAGTACATTAGTGTATGTTTGGGTACAACGATGGATCTCTGGTCAACGCAGCCCCTGCACAGAAGTACCATCAGTACCGAATTCTGTATGGCCTACAATGCAGACGGTCAGCAGATTTATTCTGCCGTAGAAGGCGAGACAGTGACTGTGCGCGGTACGCCGGCAGCTTTTGGCCAGGAATTCTACGGTTGGATTATTGAGCCGAAGGGTTTAAATGTTACCCACCCCGCGCTTACAACTATGCAGTTTACGATGCCTGCTGAGCCTGTAACCATTACAGCAAGCTATGCAGATATCACTTTGAGAACTGTGCGGCTTTTCTTTGACGATCCCGTTGCCGGTAATGAAGTCGACTTCACAGCCTCCAATATGAGCGGTAGCTTCTTATACCCCGGCTATGGCTGTATCACCCCCAAGGGCTTTGAAAATAATTTCTTTAATGGCGTAGCCTGGTGGGATGATACCGATGGCCGCTATCTGAAGCCCGGCGATGTATACCAGGCAGGTCATACTTATCAGATCAGTGCGGTGATTGCAGCAGATCTGGGTTATGTTTTTGCCAGCAAAGACAATCTGACTGTAACTATGTATCCTGGCGGTGAATGCGTTGTGGACGAGCTGTATATGAGTGCCTATGACAGCACAAAACATAAGTTTGTCACCTCTGGAGATATTACGCCCCTCGCACCCCATGCAATCAATCTGATGGGCGGTACTGCCTACGATCAGGACGGCAATACCATCACCGAGGCAATGCCCGGTATGGTGGTCACCATTGTCGCAGACGAGCCTGGATTTGGATGGGAATTTGATCAGTGGATGTTCATGGGCGATGCAGAAATTGAGGTTGATGATGTAAATAACTCTACCACAACGTTTATTATGCCTGCGTCTGATGTGACAGTCTTCTCTGGTTATGGTGAAGCGGAAAAAGTCCGTGTCGAGGAAGTAAATATCACACTGTACGGATACCATTTGAATGCTGATTCCAACTGCTTGCAGGTGGGGGTCTCTGAAGGTGCAGTTCTTTGCAATAATAGTGTAACATCCTTAGATTATGTAGTAATGCTGGACAACAATGGTTCTCCCGATAATATCCCATATGAAGGGAAATTGGTTACCGGCAAAACCTATTGGTTAGGACTAGTTTTTGAGCCTGAATTCGGATATACGTTGAAATATATGTCTGTTGGCGGTATCCATGCTTCTTTTGCGAAAGACAAGCTATTATCCGTTACTACAGATGGCCAGATGGTTGTGTGCTTGAAATTGGCTGCTCCTAGCAGACCTCTTTTTGGCAGTAAGAGCATTGCCGTTACCGGTGGTACTGCATATATCAATCATACTGCGGTTACTTCCGCTACGCAACTTATGAAAATTCGCATTGAGGCGGATGAGGCACCTGAGGGCCAGATCTTCAGTGGCTGGAAGGTTATTTCCGGCAATGTTCAGCTGGCAGACCCCACAGCGTCAACAACCACCTTTGTTATGGGCAGTTCTGCTGTAGAGATCGAAGCAATCTATACATCACCCATTGACTATGTCGCCGTATCCATCCCTGAGCCGATGGCAGGTATGACGCCCAGTTATTTGGTGCGGATCGAATCGGAAGGTATCGAACGTGATGAAAACAGTAATATCTATTGCAGAAACGGCGTGATCTGGTATGATGTGGATACCGAGGAAAATCTGGATCCCAATACCGCCGTCTTCGAACCCGGTCATACGTATGGTGTTCAGATTCTGTTGAAAACGGCTCCCGGTATGATCTTCGCTTTGAACGAAGAGGGATACCCCACAGTAACAGGTTCTGTCAACGATACAACGGATTATGTCTATGTTGATAGTTATACGCAAGAACCCAGTACTCAGGTAGTGCTGACTACTTCTTTCTATATTGAAGAGGATGCAGAAATTGCAGAACCTATTACGCAGATTACCCTATCTGATCTGGATGCGCCCGTAATTGGGCAACCCTTTGACTACACCTACAACTGGGATTTTATGGAGTATGTTTCTCCGGATTGTTCCCAGGACGGTGAGTACACCCTCAATGGTGTTACCTGGATCGATATCACCGACCCCCAGAATCCTGTTATTATGGTACCCGAGGTCAGTGTTGCTGCTGCAGGCCATATGTACGCAGTTGAAATGCTGGTTGGTACTACTAACAACCGCATTTTCTCCCTTGATAAAGCGCAAATGCCGGAAGATATCAATGCCACCCTCAATGGAGAACCTTGCAATATTGCAACCGCAAACGGTCTGCATCCGACTCGTGTACTGAAGTTGATGTATAATATCCCCACATCTCCCATAATTGAATGGAATGTATCGCTGTCTGATAGTATCGGTATCAACTTTATTGCTGATTTGGAAGCAGAGGATGTAGTCACTGCAGCAATCAATGGCAAATCTATTGACATTGTAAAAACACAAAACAGTGACGGCACCTATAAGCTCAGCGTACAACTGGCTGCGGCGCAAATGTCGGATGAGATCAAGCTTATGATCAACGGCACTCCTCTAATCACCACCTATTCCGTTCGCAAGTATGCAGATTACATTCTTTACGATGATGCCTACAGCAGCTGCCATGAATTGGTAAAAGCTATGCTGGCCTACGGCGGTGCAGCACAAAACTACTTTGGCTATAATACTGAAAACCTCGCTGATAGTGATTATACCGTAACATCGGTTGCTCCTACCGGAACGGCTTCGGTTCAAGTCAGTGGGTCTGTTAGCGGTGTTTCCTTCTATGGAGCATCTTTGGTCTTTGAAGACAAGATTGCGGTTCGCTTCTACTTCGCCGGAGAAATTGAGGGTGCGATCTTTACGGTAAATAGCAATACTTATACACCGGTTGCCAAGGATGGTATGTATTATGTAGAAGTGGATGATATCAATCCTCAGGATATGGGTACGGATATCATAGTAACTGTCACAAAGGGTGCTGAGGCTCTGCGTGTAACATACAGCCCGCTTGCATATATGATTCGTATGTACGCAAAGGCAGGCAGCTCGGATGCTACTAAGGCTTTGATGCAGGCGTTGTATGGCTACTACCTTGCTGCTGTTAACTATAATGCAATGTAAGCGCTGAAGAAACATAGCTATCATATTTTGCTAAAAAATCACCCCATTTTGGGGTGATTTTTTAGCACGCTTTTTGGGGTGATATGCAAAGGTTATCATTTGACATAGATATTAAAATACCCCCGATATAGCATGTCCCAGGTTGGAGCAAAAGCAGTATCGGGGGTGATTTCATTTCTTGGGAAACAGCTTGTCCTATCGTGCATTTTGTAAAAATTAATGTAATTTGGGGTCAAGTTGTTCTTATATGGTTGCAGGTATGCCATTTTTACGAAAAACTCGGAAGAGCCGAAAGTCCAGTAATACCAACGGTTTTCCGGCTTTTGAAAATGCTGGTTGTTCTTTGGCGGTCGTGGCATCTGCTGCAAGATCTTCAGTCAGATCGGCAATGGGGTCACCTTTGACCTGCATAGAAGCCGCTGTCCAGGGGAAACCAGATGCTGCGGTTGGATAAACACCTGCGGTATGATCTACAAAATAGGGTGCAAAGGCAGAATCTTGAATTTGTGAATCTTTCATTTTACGTGTCAGCTGATGCACCAATGCCCCCACCATTTCCAGGTGGCCCAATTCTTCTGTACCTATATCTGTAAGAAGTCCTTTCAGATTGTCGAAAGGCATACTGTATCTCTGAGACAGATAGCGCATCGATGCACCCAACTCTCCATCAGGACCGCCATATTGGGAAATTATGATGCTTGCCAATCTGGGGTTGGGATTATCAATTTTGACCGGGTATTGCAGTTTTTTGTCATAAATAAACATAGATCAACCCTCCCGATTCATGGCATATTCCCAAGGCCAAGGATCGTTCAACCATTTATATTTTTCCTGGTGAACCCTGCTGTGGTGTGTTAGCGGACCGCAATTTTTTTCATAATCGTCTTTTGCCTCGTGGTATGCTTTTTGGAACATACAGTATAGCTCATAGGCTTCTTTATCATCCTCGTGAGTATCAAGATACAAAGCTAATTCCTGAATTGCAAATGCAATGGTCTGCAATTCTGTCATAGGTGTTACCGGTTTTTCATTTTTGTTGACCATTCCCATAAAGGGGAGATCCAAACCGCAGAACAAAGTTCCTCGAACCAAAGCCTTCCGCGGCTCATATCTGGGAGGATTCTCTAATTGAAAAGGTACATACGGGTTTGCAAGGGGAGCCATAGCCGGCAGACGCCCCTCTGCGCCGTTTTGATCAGATCTGTTCATCGTATACCTCCTGTCATAATCAATCCGGAACTGTCGTCCCTTGTCATACTATGCAGGAAATAGATTATAGTTCATCTTGAGTAGTTAAATTACATATACTAAAATGAGGTGTTTCAGTTGAAAAAGTCTTATATATTTTTGGCTTGTATTTATGTTGTTGTTTTTTGCAGTATCATCTTATTTGCCGTTTGGGGAAGCCGAACTGCAACGGCTTTTTCCGAAAACGAGCCGCTGGATAACCGGCATTGTTTTATTATTGACGCTGGGCACGGTGGTGTTGACGGAGGAGCAGTTTCCTGCACCGGAGTATACGAAAGTCATTTGAATTTAGAAATATCCTTGCGATTAAACGACCTTATGCATTTGCTGGGTTATGACACCAAAATGATTCGGTCAACAGATATTTCAGTATATACCGATGGCGAAACAATTGCCGCAAAAAAAGCATCTGATCTAAAACAGCGGGTTAAAATTGTAAACGAAACCGAAAACGGAATAATACTAAGTATTCACCAAAATCATTATTCCGACAGCTATTATGACGGAGCACAGATGTTCTATCCAGATACAGAAGGGAGTAGGGAACTGGCAACCGCTCTGCAAACTGCATTTGTTGGTACGATTAATCGGGGGAGTAAAAGGCAGGCAAAACCTGTACAAGGACTTTATCTTATGAGAAATATAGATAAACCCGGCGTTTTAATTGAATGTGGCTTTTTGTCAAACTATGCAGAAGAAGCAAAATTACGGACAGGGGAGTACCAAAAGAAAATCTGTTGTGTGATCGCCAGCGTATGCAGTGAATACTTACTTGACCGGGCAGGGGAGAACTGTTATAATACCGGTATCTGAAAAAACAGGAGCCTGATCAATATGGCGAAGACAAAAACAGTATTTTTCTGCACCAATTGCGGAAATGAATCTTTAAAGTGGATGGGAAGATGCCCCAGCTGCGGCGCTTTTAACACAATGCAAGAGCATATTGAAAAGCCCGTGGCTTCCGGTCGCGCAAAAATCAATCCGGTCGGAGCCAGCCGCACACCTCAAAGGCTCCGTGATGTCACCACTGACCGAGAGATCCGTTTTTCGACGGGGATGGGTGAACTTGATCGTGTTTTAGGTGGCGGCGCTGTGGCGGGCTCTCTTGTCCTTGTAGGCGGCGCACCGGGAATTGGTAAATCCACACTTCTTTTGCAAATCTGTAATTGTCTTTGTAAAGAGCGCACTGTGCTTTACGTTTCCGGCGAGGAAAGCGAACGTCAATTAAAGCTTCGTGCACTTCGTCTTGAGGTCGATCCTGATTCTTTGTATATTCTATCAGAAACTCGTCTTTCTGATATTCTCGAAGCGGTGGATCAGCTTCAGTGTGATATCTTGATTGCAGACTCTATTCAAACGATCTACAACGAAGATAACGAATCCTCTCCGGGAAGTGTTTCTCAGGTTAAGGATTGCACAATGGCTATGCTGGAACTTTCCAAAAGCAAAGGTGTTACCGTTTTTGTTGTCGGTCATATTAATAAAGATGGTAATATTGCTGGCCCCAAGGTGTTGGAGCACATTGTTGACAGCGTTTTGTACTTTGAAGGTGATCCAAATTCTTCTTACCGCTTACTTCGCGGCGCAAAAAACCGTTTTGGCTCCACCAACGAAATCGGCGTGTTTGAAATGGCTGATTCCGGCTTGAAAGAGGTTCCTAATCCTTCTTTGATGCTATTGGAGGGACGTCCGGAAAATGCCTCCGGTACCTGTGTTGCCTGTGTTATGGAAGGTACTCGCCCTGTCTTGGCCGAAGTTCAGGCACTTGTTTCTAAAACTTCTTTTAATGTTCCCAGACGCACATCTGACGGCTTTGATTTTAATCGTTCTGCACTCCTTTTGGCAGTCGCAGAAAAACAGGGCGGAATGAAATTAAGTGCATTTGATGCTTATATCAATATAATCGGGGGACTTCAATTAGACGAACCCGGTGCAGATTTACCCGTATTGCTTGCAGTTGCGTCTTCTTATCGGGATCAACCGATGCCAAATGATCTTGTAGCAATCGGGGAAGTTGGTCTGACGGGTGAAATCAGATCTGTTTCCCACTTATCCCAACGCCTTGCAGAAGTTGCCAGACTTGGTTTTAAGCAATGTATAATCCCCAAAAATGGGACAGAAAAATTAGAGATTCCGGAAGGATTAGCTGTCTATCGTGTCAGAAATCTTAGAGAAGCAATTGCTGTGGCATTGTAACAGGAGATACTAAATGAAAAATATAATATTACGGATAGTTTTGATTCTTTTAATTTTAGCCGTCATCGGACTATTTATATATGACTGCACAATAAACAATGAATTTCCGACAAAAAACATCGTCCGTATTGGCTGCATTCTCCTACTTAGCGTTGTAGCTTTTATCCGAACATTTCAAGTCCGGCGAAGAAGATCACTGCAGTTCTACGAAAGTACATATGCCGAATTTCTGGAGCACGCCTTTGAAGAGCAGCCTTTCTGGCGAAAAAAACTACTTTGTGCGATTCGTTTGTATAATGAGAATAAATTTGAAAAAGCCCTTAAATATCTTTCTGATTTAAAGCAAAAGACGAAAACAAATGCAGATATCTATGCCGTAGATCTTTTTGCAGCATTATGTTTTACAGATATGCAGATTTATGAGAACGCTATACATATTTACCAGCATTTAGTCAGTACCGGTAAAGCGGATAGTACTATATATTCTAATTTGGGTCACGTACAATTAAAAAACAGAGAATATAAAAATGCTATCGAAAATTACCGCATTGCCTTGCAGTACGATCAAAATAACGCCTTTGCATATAATAATATCGCTCAAGCCCATTTCCAAATGTATGAATTTAACGAAGCAATCGATGTTGCTGTTCAAGCCTTGGAAATAGATCCTCAAATGTATCAGGCGTCTTCATTGCTTGCTGTTATTTATGCATTGTTGGGAGATAAAGAAAATTCAGAAAAATATTTCCACATCGCTATCAGTAACGGACAACGCCCGCAGGCACTTAAAGAATCAATCGAATATTACCGCAGTGCACAGCTGAATACTGTGGTCGAGGAAATCAAGGAAGATGAATAAAATAGGGGAGGGGATATATGTTTCCCCTCCTCATTATACGCTATTCATTGTCTGAAAAATCCAGTTTTGATAACGGATTTGCTTCCGCTGCCAATTTTAACTCTGTACTTTCAATATGTGTATAAATCTGTGTCGTGTTCAAATTTTCATGTCCCAATACTTCCTGAACGGTTTTTACATCAACACCGCCGGAAAGCATCATTGTTGCTGCAGTATGGCGGAGTTTATGCGCCGAAAACTGATCCGGATCTAATCCAGCTTGTAACAGCGCTTTTTTTACAAGTCGATGCACTGCGGTTACGCTGATTCGATTGTTTTCTCTGGAACCAAACAATGCCCGATTGTCGGTAAGTGTTTGCTTATTACGTTCGACCATATATTGATCGATCGCTTTGCGGCAGGATGAGCCGAAGTAAACGAACCGCTCTTTATTACCCTTACCAACAACACGAATCCTATCCTCATATACATCGTTTACATTTAACCCAACCAATTCACTGCGTCTGATTCCGCAGTTTAAAAACAGCATTAAAATAGCATAATCACGCTTTTCATTTGGTCCGGATACAGATTTCAGCAGTGCTGCAGACTGGGACATAGTTAAGTATTTAGGCAAGCTTTTCCGTAGTTTAGGGTATTCCAAATCAGCGACCGGATTATCTGCGAGTTGTTTAGTCCGAACCGTCAGATACTTATAAAACGACTTAATTGCAGAAAGCTTTCTCGATCTGGATGTTGCGGAAATTCCACGATCAGGGGAGTAGGACTCTGGATTTGAAACTCTATCGTGAGCAAGATAAGAAAGAAAATCAAATATTTCTGATGTGGTTATAGATCTAACAAATTCAATATCAACATCCTTAATAGGAATAATGTTCAAATCTGTATTTAATGGCATATCATTTCGCATCAGTTTAATGAAGCGCAGAAACATACGAAGATCAAGATAATACTCCGATATAGTTTTGGGTGACTGCGCCTTGATATTTTCGTGATACGCCAAAAAATCTTTTAAAATCTGCGGACATTCAGCAAAATACTGCATAATCGAACTCTCCTTTTATATGCGAACATTTGTTGCAATATTATATTTTTAATAACGGTTGCTATATAATAGAAAAAATAATCTATAATGGACTATAAGCAATCTTTCTGTTGTGTGAATTCGAAATAATTAATTTCTTTAAAGATATCTGTTTATCATACCATCTATTTAAGACTGTGACGGAATTGTAGATGTAGATATATACAATTATAGAAATATCTTTTAACAAGTCATATGTAATAGTATGATAAGCGCAAACAAGGATGAACGGAAACGAATATTATAAAATAATTAGGAATAATGTATATTAAGTTGAAGCGCCCGGTTAGGATTAAAGTGTAAAGCGAAACATAAAAAAATAAATTTTTAATATAGAAGTTATCTTTTCATATAAGTCGTTTTGCAGAGATAAGACCACGTAACAAATAGACAGTTAAACGACCCCGTTGGACACAAATACATTCAAATATAAACTCAGTGGACGTCCCAACAAACCTGCATCATCGCTGTATATCATTATTATAGCACATCTTTACTGCGAACGCAACAAAATTTTTATTTTGTTGCGTTCATTGCCTTCAAAAATAATTCATCAGCTGTGTTCAGCCAATGAACGCAGTCGGGTCTAATCGACCCACAAAATAATGTTTTTGTTTCGTTTGTGCTGCTGCCCTCCTTCCGGTTGGCTTTTAAATCATATTTATACCGAGCACAAACCGGTAAGTATATGGTATATTGCTCTATTTAATGTGAGTGTTGCAAAACAAAGCATCACTCACATTAAATTTCACGCACTAAAACTCCTATGGGAAAATAATTTCGACAAGTAATTTATCCTGTTCAACTTCACTATTATTTGATGGTTGTCGCTGTATATTTACAATTACTCCATTAAAATCATATTGTGATTGATCAAAGTCAGAAATTATTATTGGTTGAGAAAATTGATGTAATGCCTCTCTTGCTGTTTTGATTTTTGCGTTTGGTTGCGACATAATTGCAGTATACAAAATTAAATCAAATTTTTCATTGAAAAAGAATCTTGAATTGGTAACCATTTGAATGCAAATAATTTTATGATTTTCATCCATTTCAAAATTCCAGGATTCTTCTATGTTAGTATCCCAAATGTTCTCTTCTATTGTAACATCATAATCCAATGTAGGTGAACTATTAGTAGGATACCACTCCCCTTCCTCGGACAGACGAATCATCATATTATTTTGTTTTGCATAATCATTGAAATTTTCCGAAAATTGTCCGATTGTTAGATCTTCATTTCTATGTTTGGGGAATTGAGCATCCATTGTTGAATAAAAGACGGAGAAAATACATAAAGAAAATAATATGACACTATATATTAATTTCCCTGTTCCCCACTCCCTATAGATTACATCCGTATCATAATCCCACTCCAACTCTTGGCCTGTCGTATGAATTTTGTATGATTTAAATAATCGAATCAAGGAGAAAATCGGCAAATAAAAACCGCATCCGTAGCGAAATACAGACCATTCCCGCCGCATCGCGCAAACAAAAGAAGGTTTCTTTCCCTCCGGTGTTTTTAGATGAATTCCAAATGCAAATTTTCCTGGCGTCGTTCCAAACAAGCTCAGAAACAATGCATTAATCGGCATTGCCAAAAATAGTACTGCAACCGATAATATTCTAATCTGTATTTCACCAAAAGGTCGAACACGCACGATAACAGCAATAATCAACAATAGGATTGAATGTAATACAATTTGATCTAAATACCTTCCGATAAACCGTCTGAACGGGTGGGATTCGATAGATACATATTCCGTTACAGGCATATCTATGATTCTATTATCTTTAATCTGTTTTCGATTCAAAGCATCGATGTATTTAAGAGGCTGCATCGTTTGATATGTAGCGTTATCTTGCATAATCATTTTACATAGCGCTTCAGCTGTATCAATATGCTCTTTTTGCGCATTCAAAATAACAAGCTGGCTTTCCAGGACGGCATGAAGATCTTCTTTGCCTACGCTTAGATGTTGTATTGCTTCAAGTGACAAGCCTAATTGACGCAACAGCTTGATCTTCATCAGGTTATCTACTTCTCTTTGGGAATAATCGCGGTAACCATTTTGAAGCCTTTGGGGATGAATTAATCCTTCTTTCTCATAATAACGAATGGTGGCTCTGTCCAATCCTGTTTTTTCTTCTATGGTTTGTATTTGCATATAAGCACCTCCCTCGCTACTTATCATATACTATTAACCAACTTTACAGTCAAGTAAAATTTGATGTTTTGCTTTACTTTTTATAAGAAAAGTTATATGATATATAAAAATAATGGAGGAAATTTTATGGCTATTAAGAGAATTGGTGTGCTGACCAGTGGCGGCGATGCGCCAGGAATGAATGCTTGTGTTCGTGCGGTTGTTCGTACCGCTCTGTATCACGGAATTGAATGCTATGGCATTCGACGCGGCTATAATGGTTTGATTTCCGGTGATATCATAAAACTTGACGAGAAAAATGTTTCCCATACCATCAATCGAGGCGGCACAATTCTCTATACTGCCCGCAGCAAAGAATTTATGACTGAGGAAGGTCAGAAAAAGGCTGTTTCTGCTTGCAAATTCCTTGGCTTGGACAGTATTGTCGCAATCGGCGGTGACGGTACATTTCGCGGAGCAAGGGCCCTTTCTAAATGGGGCATCAATGTAGTATGCATTCCCGCAACGATCGACAATGATATCAGCTGCACCAATTATTCCATTGGATTTGATACAGCTGCGAATACCGCTATTGAGTGTATTGATAAGCTTCGTGATACTATGCAATCCCACGAACGGTGTTCCGTTGTTGAAGTTATGGGCAGAAACGCCGGATATCTTGCTATGTATGTCGGTTTGGCTGTCGGCGCCACAGCTATTCTTGTTCCGGAAGAACCGATTGATTTTGAAAAAGATGTAATAGAAAAAATCCGCGCAGCTCGTTTTAACGGATTTACTCACTATATGATCGTTGTGGCAGAAGGCGCCGGATCTGCAGCGGATATCGCCAACAAAATCAAAGAATCTATTGATCTTGATCCCCGTGTTACCGTTTTGGGGCATATTCAGCGCGGTGGTGTTCCAACCGGCCGTGACCGCGTAAATGCAACAAAAATGGGTTACCTGGCCGTTGAAATGCTGCTGCAAGGTAAAACAAACCGCATTATTTGTACACATCTTGGATCCTTCACTGATGTTGATATTGATGAAGGCTTGAAAATGGAAAAACATATTCAGCAAATGGAAGTTGACATTCTCGCCGCTATGACGGGCATCTAACTCCCCTGCCCTGTTAGCAAATTTATGCAACAAAAAAGGTCTGTCGTTTTGAAACGATAGACCTTTTTATGCTTTCGGGTGACACTTTTCGTAAACAGATTTTAATTTTTGATTGATCATGTGCGTATACATCTGAGTGGATGAAATATCGCAATGTCCCATGAGTTCCTGCAAAGATCCTAAATCTGCACCGTTTTCCAAGAGATGAACGGCAAAACTGTGTCGCAATGTATGTGGTGTAATTTCCTTATCAATATGGGCACTTTCCTGATAAGCCTTTAAAATCTTCCAAAATCCCTGACGACTCATACGGCTACCGTTGACGTTTACAAAAAGGGCATCTTCTGATGGATCCGCCAGCATAGATGCACGCACATCCTGGACGTAGACTTTCAAAGCCTTCAGCGCTGCAGGATAAAGCGGTATGGAGCGGGATTTTTTTGAGTTATTGCATTTAATGACACCCTGGGAAGGAATAAAATCATCGAGATTTAAATCTATTAATTCCGAAACCCGAATGCCGGTTGCGTACATAATCTCCAGCATGGCTTTATCGCGATATCCTTTGGCATCCACACATACCGGCTGAGCCAGCAACATTTCAATTTCACGCCCGGATAAAATCTGAGGAAGTTTTTTTGCGCCTCGCTCAATATGTATATCATTTGCAGGATTCTTTTCTACAAATCCGGAAGACTGCAAGTATGCATAGAAGTTTTTTAAACTGGCAGCAACTCTTGAAACAGTAGCGGTAGATTTCCCGGTACTCTGCAAGGAAGAAAGATAATCGCATATAATGTTACGATCAGATTCCAAAAAACTGCATTTATAATCAATTTGAAGCCAATCAGCAAATTGGCGAATATCACGCATATAGGAAGCAATTGTATTTGCAGATGCTTTCTTAACATTATTCAGATAGTTTTCATAAGCGTGAATTAAATCCAACATAAAACTGCGATCCTTTCCATAGAATTATACTCTGAATCATTTTATAAGAAAAAATAATCAAAGAAACAAATTAAAACAGAAGCAGATATAAATAATAAAGCCGTTCGTTGATTTCTTTTGAAGAAATCGGATATAAGAAGAGGGCAAAGCAGTAGCAACAATGTAGAACGACAGCTTTGACTGAACATATAAAATATTCGGACGAAAAACGCCGTGCATTTCAAATGATCGGATAGGAACAGGTTGCAAAATCCAAACAGAAAACCGTCTATAACCAGGATTGTAAAAATAAAAGGACGACATCTGACTCTGTTAAAAAACAATACAGCGCAAACCGGAATTGCAGAAGAAAGAATTGTTCCGCCCAAAGAAGCCGGCATAAAAATATCGCCCAAAATGTTTGGGGCGATTGTAGTACTGTTGTAACGAGCAAAAACAATGCCAATCAGCATACCTACCATCCAAAAAGCCCCAACACAAAAAATGCTGTTGGAAACAGCAACTCTACGATTCATATAATCCCCTTCAATCATTCATTTAAGAGGAAATATTAGAACATATTACAATTTGAGTTGCCAAACTAATATACTTTAATTTTCCCCTAAAAGCAAGTAAAAAACATAGTTTTGATAATTTTTGTAAATTATGACTATTATTATGTTAACTTAATTATGTAAACTCAAGCAACCGTGTAACATGGGCAGATCATAGATCTTTCGGTCTAACAAGATATAGTGACAAAACAAATAAATTTCACAAAATATTGTTTATGCAAGAAAAATTTCAGTTTTAACCATACAGGTAAATAGCATTTACCTGTATGGTTAAAATGTACAATTCACTTTGGGCTGTATTTAAATTTCATTCTTTTGTCACTTTTTTGTTTAAAAAATAAAAAGGTTCCGGCTAGTACGCCAACTAAAATTGATGTAATCCCCTTCCCTATTCCTGCAAACGGTGCATCAAACATCATGATCTTCAGCACAAACAATATAAATGTATAGATGCCTGCAGTTATCAAAGCTACTGAGATCGATTTTGTTTTAGTAACTTTAGAATTTATAAATATTCCTGCAAATGAAGATATGCACCAGACGCCGATCGCTATAATAGATATGCGGTCAGCTTCGAGTATGCCGCGGTTAATCATAGAGGCAATTACTGCAGCTCCAATCATAGTAAGAAGAATCGAAAATAATGCCCCCAATGATACAGCAAGTAAAACATCGTTAGATTTCGTTGTTTGTTTTGTTTTCTTTTTCATTATCTCCCCTCCCCTTTTACTAAATCATATGAAGCATATGCAAAAAAATACCAGGACAAATTTGTCCTGGTATCTATGGAAAAATTTCATTGTTTCAAAAGACTGGAGTACCCGGCGCCGTACTGAACGCATTGGGATACACGACTTAATGTGGCCGAGGAAATATTTACCTGAGACATCACTTGCGTATAGGTGTTTCCGTCAAGAAGTAATTGTGCTGCATAAAGTCGTTCCGCCATATTTTCGACTTCTTTTCTGGTGCAAAGATCATCCAATAGTTTTTCAATATCCTGAGGGTTATCAATTTGGGCCAGTAATTCATAAAGCCGAGATTTGTTGTCCACTGTAGTACCTCCTGAATTATTCTATCAAAGATCCTGATAAAAAAGCTTTGGTTTTTTCGCTTTGAGGATTATCAAAGATCGCCTCTGGCGTTCCCATCTCCTCAATTACGCCGTCTGCCATATATATTACCACATCTGCAACGGACTTTGCAAATGCCATTTCATGGGTGACGACAATCATCGTTCTTCCGTCTTGTTTCAGATCTCGGATAACCCGTAAAACTTCTCCTGTTAATTCAGGATCCAGAGCCGATGTGGGCTCATCAAAGCACAGAATGCGCGGCTGAAGCGCAAGAGCTCTTGCAATCGCAACACGCTGCTGCTGTCCGCCAGAAAGCTGATGGGGATAGTTTTGTATTTTATCAGACATTCCAACCTTATCCAGAAGAGAGAGTGCATTTTCTTGAATTTGCTGCGAGGTCCCTTTTTTTAAAAGTGTTGGTGCAAGCGTTACATTTTCCAGAACATTGTACTGCGGGAACAGGTTAAAATTTTGAAATACCAATCCAAAATTCAGCCTGTTTTGACGAATATGTTCATCATCGAGCGTGGTTTTACAGCTGCTGTCAAAGAGAATCTGTTCTCCAACTGTAATTACGCCTTCATCAGCTTGCTCCAAAAAGTTTAAACACCGCAGCAGCGTAGTTTTACCGCTTCCGGAAGACCCGATAATTGCGAGGACTTGTCCTTCTTCCAGAGAAATATCAATTCCCTTTAAAACACGGGTTTTTCCAAAATTTTTAATTAAATTCTTCACTGTTAGTAGGGCCATAGTTTAACTCCTGAAATAACTTAATTTTTTTTCGAATCGTCCTAAAACAATTGTAAGTAGTCCTACGAACAGTAAATAAAAGACACCGGTATAAAAAAGAGGCCATACAAGAGCTTTGTTTGCCGCCAATTCTTTCGCTTGCTTCATCAATTCGCTGACCATTATACAGTTGGCTAATGCCGTATCTTTTATGAGTGTAATGATCTCATTAGACATAGGCGGTACAATTCTTTGAACAACTTGCTTTAAAATAATTTTACGGAAAATTTGCGAACGAGATAATCCTAGTACATATCCGGCCTCATATTGTCCTTTCGAGATGCTTTCAATACCGCCACGATAGATTTCAGAAAAATAGCAAGCATAATTTAGAGTGAATGCAATCAAAACAGATGTAATACGCCCCGCATCTTGCAAGCCATATGTAGCAAAGAAATATCGATCCAGCTTACTAAATAAAGGAAAGTCAAAAAGCAAACCCGGAACATAAAAAATTATAAAGATCTGAAGCATCAGAGGTACACCGCGGACGATCCATACTACAACTTTAGATATACCTTTTACAGCTTTAAAACGGCTCATTGAACAAAACGCAATAGGCAAACCAAGCGGTGCGCCGCAGAGCAGCGTCACCGCAAAGATTAGCAGAGATATTAAAAAGCCGTCAAAGAGAAATGTTGTTACTTCAAAAAACGACATGCTCTATCTCCCAACAAAGATAAATTATTTCTGATCAGAAAAATCTGTAATAGCAGTTGTTGCAACACCGTACTTTTCTGCCAATGCAGCAATTGTACCGTCAGCAGCAAGGGCTTCAAGCTGTTCATTGACCAGCGCAGTCAGCTCACTACCCTTTTCAAATCCAATCGCATAGTACTCTACATCGCTGGACAAACCTTCAACAATGCTCAGGTTTTCGTAATCGCCCTTACCGCAGTAGCTCTTAGCCAGCTGTGCATCAACAACGGCAAAATCAACGCTGCCTGCCAAAACTTCCAACAAAGCTGTGGTTTGATAATCAAAGCCCTTTACGGTAGCACCTTCGAAACCGGAAGCGTAGCTTTCACCTGCGGATGCACTTTCAACGCCGCCCATTTTACCGCTGAGATCTTCTGCGCTGCTAATGCCGCTGTCATTCTTCACAACTACAACTTGCCGGTTCTCCATATAGTTATAGGAGAAATCAACCTTTTCGGAGCGAGCAACACCGTCATCATCGGAAGAGTTAGCTGTAAATCCATTCCAAATGCAATCGATGGCGCCGGAGTTCAAATCTGTGTATCTTGCGCTCCAATCGATCAGCTGAAAATTTACATCATAACCAAGGTTAGCAAAGACAGCCTCTGCAAGCTCGGTATCAAATCCAACCAGTTCGCCTTTTTCATCCTTGTAGTTCATAGGCTCATAAAGAGTACAGCCAACAACAATTGTCTTCTTCTCAATCTTATCCGGTTCGGTTGCGCCAGAATCATTATTGCCGCATGCAGCAAAGCAAGCAGCCACCATCACCAAAGACATAACCAATGCAAATAATTTTTTCATAATTTACCATCCTTTCAATTGCCTGTATCTGCAGGACTTTTATTTGATGAAGTCATTATACTTTAGTAAACTAAAGTTGTAAAGTACTTTTTTACCATTTTTATACACTTTGTAGCATTGAACAGTTTTATCCCCGGTTTACCACTTTAGTTTGGTAAAGTATCACAATAAAACATCAAAATTCAATCACCGTATATACAAAAACCGGGACAGAGTGGTTTTCCCACTCTGTCCCGATCATCATATTATCATTTTAAATCTAAAGCATCCATACTCATAATTTTGATCTTATTCTGCCCAAGGACATTCAGGAAATTAGCATCATCATTGACGCGCATAACCATATAGGCAAAATCATTTCGATGGGTAAAAAGAGAATACATATATTCTACTGCAATATTATTCTCGGCAAGTACGGAAAGAAGCTCAGATAAGCCCGCAGGTCGGTCGGGTACTTCTACTGCCCAAACAGGGGTCATAGAAAGGATGTCACCGTGTTCCAACAAAATAGAGCTTGCCTTTCGGGAGTCATCAACAATCATACGCACAAGTCCGTAGTCAGAGGTTTCTGCAATAGAAATCGCACGAATGTCAACATTTTCATTAGCCAACAATTGGGTAATCTCCGAAAGCTGACCTGTACGGTTTTCCAAAAATACAGTAATCTGTTGGATATTCATACTTTCTACCTCCTTAAATTTTACGCTTATCAATTACGCGTACGGCTTTACCCTCGCTTCGTGTGATCGATTTGGGTGCAACAAGCTTAACTTTAGCAGCGATACCCAGCATCGCTTTCAAAGCAGAAACAATTTCCTTTTCAGCTTGGGTAATCTTTGCCAAAGAATCCGAGAACATCTCGGGATTCATCTCGACCATAACTTCAAAAGTATCGGAATTGTTTACACGATCGACAATAATCTGATAGTTGGCGGAATAACCTTGCTGCAGCAAAACTGTTTCGATTTGTGACGGGAAAACATTAACGCCGCGAATGATCAGCATATCGTCACTTCTTCCCATAGGCTTGCACATCTTAATATGTGTTCTGCCGCAGGAGCATTTCGTGCGATTCAAGATACAAATGTCTTTTGTGCGATAGCGAAGAAGCGGGAATGCTTGTTTGGTAATAGCAGTGAACACAAGCTCACCCTTACTTCCTTCCGGAAGAACCTCAAAAGTATCCGGATCAACAATTTCTGCAATAAAGTGATCTTCGTTGATATGCATACCCGTCTGCTCGGAACATTCAAATGCAACACCGGGGCCGGAGGTCTCCGTCAAGCCGTAAATATCATAAGCTTTAATGCCAAGCTTATCTTCAATATCCCGGCGCATATCTTCGCTCCAGGCTTCAGCGCCAAAAATACCAGCCTTCAGTTTAATTTGATCCTGAAGTCCTTTTTCATGGATCGACTCCGCAAGATAAGCCGCATAAGAAGGTGTGCAGCATATAATGGTAGCCCCAAGATCGGTCATAAACTGCAATTGACGGTCTGTATTACCGGAGGACATCGGCAACGTCAGACATCCAACTTTATGGGAACCGCCATGCAATCCGGAACCGCCGGTAAACAATCCATATCCATAAGCAACTTGACAAACATCGTCTTTCGTACCGCCTGCGGCCACGATAGCACGAGCACAGCAATCCTCCCAAAGATCAACATCATGTTGGGTGTAGAAAGCTACAACGCGTTTTCCGGTTGTGCCGGATGTGGAATGAATTCTCACGCAATCAGAAAGAGGCATACCCAAAAGGCCATAAGGATAGGCATCACGCAAGTCATCCTTTGTCAAGAACGGCAATTTATGAAGATCGTCAATACTGCGAATATCATCGGGTGTGATACCCTTCTCTTCCATTTTCTTGCGATAATAAGGAACATTGTCCCAAACATGCTTGACTTGGTTCAAAAAACGTTCATTTTGAAGCTCACGAAGTTGTTCGTAGGGCATCGTTTCAATTTCAGGTTGATAATAATTTGCCATGATATAAGCTCTCCTGTCTGTGCGATTATGCGTTTCTACCCATAATAAATGCAGCTTTGTTTAACTCCAAAAACTTAGGCGGTACGCTATGCTCAATTGCATCCATCCATTCTTCCTCTGTAAAATCGAAATAACGGGAAAGGTGACCCATCAGAACAATGTTCACAGCCTTAGGAGAACCAGCTTTTTCGGCAAGGCTCAAAGCATCAAATGCGTCTACATCGATTCCTGCCTGGGACATTTTTTCAACAAGGTTCTGAGGATACTCTGCTGCACCGATGATTACAGGCATAGGATTGATTTGCTGGGTATTAACAATAATTTTTCCATTGGGTTTTAAATATTCAGTCCAACGGGCAGCTTCCAGCAGTTCAAAGGAAACAATATAATCCGCCTGACCCTTATCAATCACAGGAGAATACACCTTATCACCGAAACGAACATAGGTTACAACACTGCCGCCTCTTTGGCTCATACCGTGAACTTCAGATACTTTAATATCAAATCCTCTTGTTAAAAGAAGACGCCCTAAAAGCTTCGATGCCAGCAAACTTCCCTGTCCGCCCACGCCAACGATCATAACATTTTTTGTTTCCATAATCAGATCTCCTTCAGTGCATCGAATTTACACAACTGCTGACAGATTCCACAGCCAACACACTGCGTGGAATCCACAACTGCTTTGCCGTTTACAATACTAATTGCAGGGCAACCGATCTTCATACAGGATTTGCAGCCTACACATTTATCGCAATCTGCTTTCAAAGGTGCTTTATGCTTTACATACTTGAGCAAAGCGCAGGGACGACGGGAAATAATTACGGAAGGCTCTGCTGCAGCAAGCTCCTCCTTAATAACAGCGTCACATTGCGCCAAATCGTAAGGATCGATCACACGAACACGACGAATGCCCACGGCACGGCAAAGAGTTTCCAAATCAATTTTGGTGCAGGGGTCACCCTTCAAATTATAGCCAGTTGTGGGATTTTGTTGATGTCCGGTCATACCTGTAATAGAGTTATCTACAATAATAACGGTAGAATTGGATTCATTATAAGCCATATTCACAAGGCCGGTAATGCCGGAGTGCATAAATGTAGAATCACCGATTACAGCAACCGTGTTATTATCCGCTGCCCCCTGCTGGGATTTGGTGAATCCGTGAATACCTGAAACGGAAGCGCCCATACAAATAACAGAATCTACCGCAGCCAGAGGTGCAACAGCACCCAAGGTATAACAGCCAATATCGCCCAAAACGGTCAGTTTATTCTTCTTTAAAGTATAGAACAAACCTCTGTGAGGGCAACCGGCGCACATCACCGGAGGTCTGGGCGGAATTTGTTCATCGAGCTTAATTCCGCAAAGCGTTTGCTGCTCTAATTTATCTGCCACAATATTTTGGCTCAGTTCATCAATGCAGGAGAATATATTTTTGCCTTCGCAGGAAATTCCAAGATCATGGCAATGTGCTTCAATAAAACTATCGAGTTCTTCAACAATGACCAATTTCTTAACAGAAGCAGCAAAGTCACGGATCTTTTTCTCCGGCAGAGGCCAAATCATACCGATTTTCAATACCGGATATAGATCGCCAAACACTTCTTTTACATATTGATAAGAAGTAGAAGATGTAATGAAGCCGATTGCACTATCTTCACCGGATTCTGTGCGATTTAATTCTGTAGTTTCTGCATAATCCACCAATGCAGCAGTTCTCGCTTCCACAACAGGATGGCGGCGTTTTGCATTGCCGGGCATCATAACATATTTGGGAATATCTTTTTTGTATTCTCCAACGATTTCCTTGCGCTCACCAGTTTCTACAATACTTTGAGAATGAGAAACACGGGTACACATCTTCACCAAAACAGGTGTATCAAACTTCTCAGAAAGTTCGTATGCCAGTTTAGTAAAAGCCAATGCTTCCGCAGAATCGGAAGGCTCCAGCATAGGAATCTTGGACGCACGGGCATAATGACGGGAATCCTGTTCGTTTTGAGAAGAATGCATACCTGCATCATCTGCAACGCCGATCACCATACCGCCGTTAACACCGGTATAAGAAATGGTAAACAACGGGTCTGCAGCAACGTTCAATCCAACATGCTTCATACCGCAAAAACTGCGCCGACCTGCCAAAGATGCACCAAATGCCGCTTCCATAGCAACCTTTTCGTTGGGTGCCCATTCAGCGTATACCTCAGGGTATTTTGCAACGGCTTCTGTGATCTCCGTACTGGGCGTTCCGGGGTAGCTGGACACAAAGCTGCATCCGGCTTCATATAATCCTCTGGCAACGGCCTCGTTGCCAAGCATCAACTGTTTCATTTTGGTTCCTCCTTATGATAAGGCATATATAAGATCAGCCTGTGATCTGTACTTCTACCAAACGACCTTGGCAATACTTATCGCGCAAAACAGGCTTTTCGATTTTTCCGGTGGGATTACGGGGTACACAATCAAAGAAAATCTTGCGGGGACGCTTATATCGGGGTAAGGACATACAGAATTGGTTAATTTCCTCTTCTGTGCAGCTCTCCCCTTCTTTAAGTTCTATAATTGCTGCAGTGATCTCACCCAGGCGAGGCTCCGGAAGACCGATTACAGCCACATCCTTGATCTTATCAAAAGAACGCAGGAAGTCTTCAATCTGCACAGGATAGATATTTTCGCCGCCGGAAATAACAACATCTTTCTTGCGGTCAACTAAGTAAATAAATCCATCTTCGTCTTCCTTTGCCATATCACCGGTATAGAGCCAGCCGTTTTTCAAAACTTCAGCGGTGGCTTCCGGATTTTTGTAATAGCAGGTCATAACACCGTCGCCAAATACGATCAGCTCACCAACTTCACCGGGCTTAACATCTTCTCCACGGTCATCCACAATGCGTGTCTGCCAACCGAAACCGGGCTTACCGATAGCACCAACTTTGTGGGTATTTTCCAAACCCAAATGGACACATCCGGGACCAATAGATTCAGACAGACCATAATTGGTATCATATTTGTGGTTGGGGAAAATCTTCATCCACCGTCTGATCAAACTGGGAGGCACAGGCTGCGCGCCAACATGCATAAGCCGCCATTGATCCAAACGGTATCTGCTCAGATCCACTCTGCCGTCATCAATTGCATCAAGCAGATCCTGTGCCCATGGCACAAGAAGCCACACGATAGTGCACCGTTCCTCTGTAACTGCCCGTAAAATCCATTCAGGTTTCACACCACGAAGAAGAACAGCTTTGGATCCTGAGAGCAATGAGCCGAACCAATGCATCTTTGCACCGGTATGATAAAGGGGCGGAATGCACAAAAACACATCTTCTCTGGATTGACCGTGATGATTTTGCTCTGTCATACAGGAATGAACCAGGGATAAATGATTATGTAAAATAGCTTTGGGAAAACCGGTAGTGCCGGAAGAAAAATAGATTACAGCATCGTCCTGCTGGGTCAAAGCAACCGGAGGAGGACTGGAAGAACAGAATCCCATCAATGTAATACAATCTTCGGTGTATTCCGGACCATTGCCGCCAACAAAAAACAATGTACGAACATTGGGAATCTCGTTGGAGATCGCGTTCATCCGACTGATAAACTCCGGTCCAAAAACTAACACTTCTGCATCAGCCAGTTCCAAGCAATACTTGATTTCATCGCTTGCATAGCGGAAATTCATCGGAACAGCAATGCAGCCTGCCTTCAAAATACCAAAGTAAATCGGAAGCCATTCCAGGCAATTCATAAGCAAAATCGCTACCTTAGTTCCCTTTTTCAAACCTCGGGATAAAAGCAGATTAGCAAACCGGTTTGCACGGCGGTCAAAATCCTGCCAGCTGATCTCCCGACGATAAGGGGCATCCTGGCTTGCGCTTTCAATCAAATTAAAATCCCACCAGGTAACAGCTTTATCCCGTTCCTCAGAGGGATTGATCTCAACAAGAGCAACTTCTTGTCCGTACAGACGAGCATTTCTTTCTAAAAAATCTGTAATAATCATATTAGACCTCTCTAAAAAAATTGTCCTCTGCATAATTGCAGAGGACAAGAATTTCCTGTGGTACCACCTCAATTTGCTCTTTACAGAGCCTCACGGGACCCAAACAGGTCCGCAGGCTATATCGGGCCTTCCCCGTCTTCGCCTACTCAAAAGTTTCAGCAAAGCCACTCCGAAAGGAATTCCATATCCAGGTTTTCACTGCCTTGCACCCCCGGCAGCTCTCTGGCAAAACACATCAGATATGTACTATTTTTCATCATTGTGTTGTCTTTATTGGCTAATCATAAGTTTACCACTGACGGACAATTAAGTCAACAAGAAAATACAAAAAAACTGATTTTTTCTACATTTATTCATCCATATCTGATTTAATATAATCGCAAACTACTTTTCGGCTGATTCCTGCACCAACAAGTTTCTCGACTAAAACATCGACCGCTGTTTCATTAATGCCGGAACTCCAAAGCTCGGCGGTTAAAGCATTATCTGCTGAAAATCTATTTGTAATTTTATTAGCCTTTGGTTCTACTGATAAATAAATCTTAGAGATCAGTTCATCATTCGAAAGCAAGGTTGCAGATATGTTTTTATTTTCATTGTTCCATATCACATTTATTTTAATCGAAAAATCAGACAATCTGTTCACGCGCAAATAGGCATCATAGACATCAATTTGGTCAATCAAATGTTCAACCGTCTCTTCATTTGGAATAATTTCAAAGGTCCCGGAAACGGAATCACTTTTGTAAAGAAAATCGTTTAGTTGAATTTGACAAATCTGCTGCTTTCCATATGTAACAAGGAAAGTTCCATCGATTCCTTTACCGAGTTTCCCACTCCCCTGTATCCGTATACTATCTACAAACTCTATTTCGATGCCAAATTGCAATCCGTTAGTAACAGTTTTACATGAGAATATTGGATAAAGAACACCTTTGTTAGAATATTCCAGTTTTACGCCCACAATTTTGTTTTTATGATTTAGATACGTATACAATGTAAAATTGCTGAAAGCATCCACTTGTCGAAGAGCCGTTTGTAATTGACGCTTCTCAAGTTCTAAGGAAGACAAGAAGTCCTCGTAAAAATTTTGTCCCAGCTGATTTTCCATATCATAAAATATGCCGGCAACATCCGGATTGCTCGAAACATCCTCAATTATCTCAATCAGAATTTCGCAAAGCTGCCTGGAAGATACCGTAGCATTTATTACCGTCATTCGCTTTGAAATTCCGCCGCAATTTACGTTTTCGGTGGATTTATTAATATTTTCAAATCCTTCAATCAGCATCTTAACGTAATATATTGAAATATCTTCCAATACTTGCGGGTCAATTTTCGCCAATGTTTGATTATTCCCTTCAAAAATGCCGGAAAAAGACGAATTATCTGCCATATTTACGTATAATGCCTGATCGCTCAATTCCGGAAAAACAAGCCACTGTTCTTGATTTTCTGCGTCAACATACTGTTCCAAGGAAATTATATCCTTCTGGCAAAGTGCAAAGGAATACATTGCTTGCAAATAATTTTGATCATAGACCGCATCACATAGAATTTGAACGTCGGAAAATCCTTGAATTTCTGTGGGATCCACACCCAACGCATCGGCAAGAAGGGTTAAAGCAATGTCACCATTTGTAATCTCTAATTGGTATTCCGCTGCTACAGATTCCTTATTGTACTGCGTATCGATGATATTGGCTTGGGAAAATATATCATCCAGGGCCTGACTGTAAACGCTTTTCATTAGAACATTTGGCGGCGTAAAAGATCGAATAATCAGCCTTCGGAATCCCGGGAAACAAAGCAGAACCAGAAACAGAATGATAAATACGATGCAAAGAACCCAACGCAACGGAGGAAAAGTAAACTCAACCCGATGCCCGAGCCGAGACTTAGGCAAAGATTCAGTATCCATCTCTTCCACAATTTCGATTTTAGAGGAAGCATTTGAAATAATGGATTCAGAATTAAAAGGAGAACCGCAATAAGTACAGCAAATACCATCGCCCGGTCCATCCTGACCGCAAACCTTACAGTACATACGATTCTCCTTTCTAACTATTTATGCAGCTATGCAGCAAATGCTTTTACTGCCAAATGATAATTGTATAGCGCCTCCATAAGATTCTGGGTCTTGTTATCCCCTGTTTGGTTCATACGGACAATATAATTCATCGGTCCATAAGAAACACTCAGCATCTTTCCTTGAGTATTTGCTACATTTAAGGTAATTTGCTGATCCAAGTTTTGAGGCAAAATATCTGCAACTTCAACATAATACATTCCGTCTTTGGCTACGGGCAGATAATTTTTGCCGTTTACACTAAATGTGCAGCCGGATGTATTGCCGGTAAAATAGTACCTCACGGCGATTCGATCCCGATAAACAAGACTTGCACCGTAAAAACTTAAAGCAGCAGCCTTGTCATCAACGATCAAATCCTGCGTTTTCTTTGGTACTGCTATCGAAATCAGTCCGTTAATACCTTTGTTTGCAAGATCAGATGAGTTATAATCAAAGTATAATTGCGTCATGGCACCGTAATTGAGCAATTCTTTAATGAGTGCGTGATATTTTTTCTGTGAGCTGTCTTCAAGAATTGTATCACAGTACTGCCGTACGGAATATGTAAATTTTTCTGAGCTATCTGTTGCGTTCAGAATCTCAACCGTGATTATGTCGCTTAACTGTACTGCAGATATTTTAACAGAGATTTTATACAAATCATTCACTTTACTCAGTGCTGCAATATTTTCAGTAACAGATTCCTCGCCCACAGTAATTTTTACCTTCGCCGTATTTGTAATGCCGCTATCCACTTTAAGAAAGAAATTTGCGGTTATTTCACTATCGAGCAAAACATTCCATCTTTCAACAGTGCCAATAGTAGGTGCATCATATTTCTGCTTAATTTGCTGCAAAAAGCTTCGGCCATAGTAATACGGCGGCATATCTGCAATATCGCAAATTAAATATCCATTCAAATAAGCAAATCCATAAATTTTATTATATCCGGATAAGCTGGGAGTATAGATCTTTGTAGATATTCCTTGGGATACATCATATTGATACACCGCATCGGCTAAAGAATAATATAAATATTTCCCATCACCGGATAGTCTGGCTTGATTGGCAAAATAGTTCCAATCAGAAGCAAGATTACGTAATTCTTTATGGTCGCTATATCTTCTTAATTTTCCAGCTTGATTATCAATATAATACAGCTCGTTGCCGATCAGCTGGAACGAGGTTTCAGAATTTTGCCAAAAATAATTGTCATAGGTGGTATCATTGGGTGTGGTAATATAATCATTGGCATCGTGTCCGGTTGCATATATACCATTGCTGGAACGCAAGAAGTTTCTATGTTCAACCGCGCCTACTGCTCCACGTTCATAGTTCCCCCAGGCCATATCATCCCAGGTTACATCCACATGGTACGGAATATCGTCGATGTATACGATATTCCAGATATGATCCAATTGATTAGAAATGCAATACTCACTTCTAACTCCAACCTCATCCAGCAGATAGTCATAAGCCTCCGCGTAACCTTGGCACACTGCCGCACCATTTACCATTGCACCGTATGTGGTGGCTCTCATTTCAGAGTAGCTGTAATCATATTGGCATACCATGGCAAGTCGATCATGGAGAAGGAGTGCTTTCTGAACATCATCCAATTGGTTGTTTCCTTTTATCCCGCTTACGAGTTTGTCTTTTACTGCTACCATATCTGCACGCATAATTTCATAATCAGCCGCAGAATAAGAATAATAAGGCAGAATTTGTTTAAAGATACCTCGGGAATAAGTATACGAATAAGAAAGTTCAAGATGGAAACATTCCGGCATTTCGTAATACATGATATGTTCGATCAAATCAAGATTGGCCTGAGAATATGGAATTCCAAGAGAGGAAATATCAATAGAATCATGGCATTTGGAGAATCCTTCAAAAAGAATTTGTTTCAGTTTCTCCTGATCAAAGGACGATGCTCTCGTTGAAATAGGTGTTGAGGATTTAAAATACTCGAAATGTTCTGTTTTGATGTTATTTTCTTCAACAATCTCCGCAAACGCAGATGCGGGCATAATTTGCAAAAGCATCACTAAGCAAATAAATAATGTTAATATCCGCTTCATAGAAGTCTCCTATTATAACAAAATTTTCGAATTATCAATCATAATATATAATGAATAAAAATTTAATTATGCAATTAGTTTAACATATTTTCTCACAAAACACAATAACTTTTAAATTGTTACAGAGATATATCACACAATAGTTTCGCACAACACAACTATATTATATGACATTTAAAAAACTATATTACAATTACGAAAAGCACCGTGATTTACGGTAAAATCACAGTGCTTGGCACCACCAGCGAGACTCGAACTCACTACCTTGCGCTTAGGAGCGCGTTTGCGATCTATTAAATGGTGCTAAATGTTCCATATAGTGACATATTTTACAGTAAGTCATCCGGTTTTGAATTCAAATAGTTCAATCCGTATCAGCAGTTTCATATAGTAGAAATGCGTCCTATTAGCAAAATATTAGCATTTATTATATTCCTCGACCGACGCCATAAGCGATTCAAACAGCGGCTCTTATATTTCACAGGAGCTGCTATTTTTGTATCAAGAAAAAACCTTATGTAGCACGGAAATTATGTGCTACATAAGGTCTTTATTCTTGTTATTTCTTTGGGTTACTCAGAATGTCCAGGTTTCCCAAAAACAAATTGAAACCAATATTATTTAACTGTGCTTGTGGAGCGCAGGGTCACATCATGGGCGCCGCCTTCCACGATAGAGGTGGAAGAAACCAAAGTGATCTTTGCCTTTTCCTGCAGATCGGCAATGTTGGTCACACCCACATTGCACATAGTGGATTTTACCTTGTATAGAGAACTTTCCACATTGTCGTGGAGAGAACCGGCGTAGGTTACATAGCTGTCAACACCCTCTTCGAAGGTCAGCTTTGTCTTGCCGCCCAAGTCGTAGCGCTGCCAGTTTCTTGCGCGGTTGGAGCCTTCGCCCCAGTACTCCTTCATATATGCGCCATTGACCATAACCTTGGGCGTGGGAGATTCATCAAACCGGGCAAAGTACCGGCCCAGCATCATAAAATCTGCGCCCATAGCCAGAGCCAGCGTCATATGATAATCGTGGACAATGCCGCCATCGGAACAGATCGGCACATAGATGCCGGTTTCTTTAAAGTATTCATCCCGGGCAGCCGCCACCTCGATCACAGCGGTAGCCTGTCCGCGACCGATGCCTTTGGTCTCACGGGTAATGCAGATAGAGCCGCCGCCGATGCCGACCTTGACAAAGTCTGCGCCGCATTCTGCCAGGAATCGGAAGCCCTCCCGATCCACCACATTGCCTGCACCGATCTTGACGCTGTCGCCGTAGTTCTCACGCACCCAGCGGATGGTCTTTTCCTGCCAGCAGGTATAGCCCTCGGAGGAATCGATCACCAGGCAGTCTGCACCGGCTTCCAGCAGAGCGGGGATGCGCTGTGCGTAGTCACGGGTGTTGATGCCTGCGCCCACCAGATACCGCTTTTTATTATCCAGCAGTTCCATAGGATGAGCCTTGTGGGAAGAATAGTCCTTGCGGAAGACAAAGTACAGCAGATGGTCGTTTTCATCCACGATAGGCAAACTATTGAGCTTGTTTTCCCAAATAATATCGTTGGCTTCCTTCAAAGTTGTTTCTGCAGGTGCAGTAATCAGGTTTTCCCGGGAGGTCATAAAGCTGGAAACCTTTTCACTACCGTCCATACGGCTCACACGGTAGTCCCGTCCGGTGACGATACCCAGCAGCTTGCCGTTGGCAGTGCCGTCATCGGTAATTGCCACAGTGGAAAAACCGTTTTTCTCTTTCAGTTCCAGAACATCGGCAAGGGTATGCTCAGGAGTCAGGTTGGAAGCAGACACCACAAAGCCCGCCTTATAGCCCTTGACCTTTGCCACCATAGCTGCCTGGGATTCAATGGACTGGGAACCAAAAATGAAGCTGATGCCGCCCTCCTTTGCCAAGGCAATTGCCAAAGAGTCATTGGAAACCGACTGCATAACCGCAGAGGTCAGAGGGATATTCAAGCTGATGGCAGGTTCCTCCACGCCCTTTTTATACTTCACCAAAGATGTGCGCAGGGAAACATTATCGGGAATGCATTCCTCGGAAGTATATCCGGGAATCAAAAGATACTCACTAAAAGTATGGCTTGGTTCAGAATAGTAGTATGCCATTGGAAGGCCTCCCTTATTTAAAATACTTTACGGCAGCTTCGAACATACGAATATCGTATGCGCCGGGAACATTGCGGTAGAGATCTTTTCCGATTCGTTCGCTGTGTCCCATCTTGCCCAGCACCCTGCCGTCGGGGCTGGTAATGCCCTCAATGGCAAACAAAGAACCGTTGGGGTTGAAGGCGGCATCCATAGTGGGATTGCCTGCAAGGTCTACATACTGGGTGGCGATCTGACCGTTTTCGGCAAGCTGCTTTGCCAGCTCCTCAGAAGCGAAGAACCGACCCTCGCCGTGAGAAATGGGTACATTGACAATATCGCCAACATTCATCAGGCTCAGCCAGGGGCTTTGATTGGATGCAATGCGGGTACGCACGATCCGGCTCTGGTGACGGCCGATGGTGTTGAAGGTCAGTGTGGGACAGGTATCGTCGGTGTCGATGATCTTGCCGTAAGGCACAAGACCCAGCTTGATCAACGCCTGGAAACCATTACAGATACCGCACATCAAACCATCGCGGTCTTCCAGAAGCTTGGTAACCTGCTCTTTGATGGCAGGATTGCGGAAGAAAGCGGTGATAAACTTGGCAGAGCCGTCGGGCTCGTCGCCGCCGGAGAAGCCGCCGGGAATAAAGATCATCTGGCTTTCGGCGATCTTTTGGGCAACAGTTTCCACACTGCGGGCAACATCCTCTGCAGTCAAATTGCGGATGACCGCAATCTCTGCTTCGCCGCCGGCAGCCATAACTGCCCGGGCAGAATCATATTCACAGTTGGTGCCGGGGAATACGGGAATCAAAATCTTCGGCTTGGCAACCTTGATCGCCGGAGCCAGATTGCTGCGCTTGTCGCTTTCAAAAGAAGGAACAGGTGCGTCAGTTTCCTTGGTCAAGGTGGGGTAAACATTCTCCAAGACGCCGGTGTTCCGTGCGTAAAGTTCTGCAATTTCCACGGTCTGTCCGCCATAGGTCACCGTCTCGTCTGCTACGGTGCGGCCAATCAAAATACCCTGGTCACAATCCTCGGTCAGCTCTGCCACGATCATACCGTAGGTTGCATTGCAGCAAGATTGAGAAGCCACAAAGCCAATGCGGTTACCAAAGGACATCTTCATAACCGCCTCTGCCACACCGCCGCCGGAAACTGCCCAGGCGGCCTTTACCTTACCGGCAAGGCACAGGCTATGGAACTGCTCCCAGCTGTTTTTCAATGCGGCGTAATCAGAAATATCCTCTGTGCCAAACAGGTAGACCGGGTGACCGGCTTCTTTAAACTCATTGGAGATCACTTCCTGCGCCAAAACAGGAGCAATGGCGAAACTGATCAGTGTAGGCGGCACATCCAGATCCAGGAAACTGCCGGACATAGAGTCCTTACCGCCAATTGCGGCCGCGTTCAGACCAAGCTGGGCATCCAGCGCACCCAACAGTGCCTGGAAGGGCTTGCCCCAACGATTCGGCTCGCTGCGAAGTTTTTCAAAGAACTCCTGCAATGTCAAATAAGCTTTTTTGTAGTCTGCACCGGCTGCCACGATCTTGGCCATAGAAGAGATGATGCTTGCCTGCGCGCCCATATAGGGATTCTCCGTCAGAAGATCCGGGTCGCAGCCCCAAGCCATCACACTGGCCTGATCGGTAAACTCACCCGGCAGCACCGGCAGCTTGGCTGCCATTGCCTGAGTGGGGGTGACCTGGTACTTGCCGCCGAAGGGCATCAGCACAGAGCCTGCGCCGATGGTAGCATCAAACCGCTCCACAAGACCTCTTTGGGAGGCAAATTTAAGATCGGACGCAATGCTCCGCAGATCCTGTACCTGAGCGGGATTCTGGGCTTCCTTTTGGGAAACAGCTACATCTGCGTGCTTGACTGCGCCGTTGGTATTGAGAAATGCCCGGGACAAATTGGCAATTTCCTGGCCTTTCCAGGTCATGACCATACGAGCTTCTTCGGTCACCACTGCCACGGGATAGGCTTCTAAGTTTTCTGTTTCGGCCAGAGCGATAAAGGCATCAGCGTCCTTTGCCTCCACCACCACAGCCATACGCTCCTGGGATTCGGAGATGGCCAATTCTGTACCATCCAGACCGTCGTACTTCTTACGGACTGCATCCAGATCGATACGCAGACCGTCTGCCAGCTCGCCGATGGCAACACTGACACCGCCTGCGCCGAAATCGTTACAACGCTTAATTAAACGGGTGACCTGACTGTTACGGAACAGACGCTGCAGCTTCCGCTCTTCCGGGGCATTGCCCTTTTGCACTTCGGAAGCCATAGTAGTCAAAGATTTCAGGTTATGGCTCTTGGAGGAGCCGGTTGCGCCGCCGATGCCGTCTCTACCGGTACGGCCGCCCAGCAGAATCACTACATCACCGGCTGCGGGGCATTCCCGGCGGACATTGGCCTGAGGCGCAGCAGCCACAACAGCGCCGCATTCCAGCCGCTTGGCAACATAACCTTCATGGTACAGCTCTGCCACATGGCCGGTAGCCAAACCGATCTGGTTGCCGTAGGAGGAATAGCCTGCGGCAGCGGTCTGGCACAGCTTGCGCTGGGGCAGCTTGCCGGGAAGGGTTTCGTTCAGCGCCTTGCGGGGATCACCTGCGCCGGTTACACGCATAGCCTGGTGCACATAGGCACGGCCGGACAGAGGATCGCGGATACAAG
>JAZRLK010000103.1:0-2062 GCA_045646805.1 Faecousia sp. | reverse complement strand
AATCGGACCGGGGATAAAGGTTTTGCAGACCTCTGCCTTACCGCTTGGCTATGGCGCCATTTTGAAATTGTCTGCCGCACAACGTTCAGTTTTGCAGCAAGCTCTTCCTGGGACAATCCTTGTGCTTTGCGAAGCTGTTTGATATTTTCATTTAGCATAATATCGCCTTCTTTCATTTGCTATTATACTGAATTGCGGGAGATATGGCAAGCAATGATGGTTAACATTTACGCAACGGCATTATTATTCACTGAAAGTTTACATAAATCTTAAAAATTGTGGGATTGCCTTTTGTGCGCATTTTGGTGTATAATATTTTAAATAATACTATTATGGATTATTTTGACAATACTATTTGCACATCAAGGAGAAAGGCAGGCTGTTGAAGCTTTATCAAATACAAGATGAACCGCAATGGCTTCATAGGAATTCACCAACAATTTGTATAAGGGTGCAGGAAGCGAATATGCTTTCTGCACCCTTTATTTTTTCGACACCGTTCCCGATAACCCGCTATCAGATTAAAGCGGATTATGGGGAATGGTGTTGTTATTTCTGTAGATTTTTCCCAGTATTCCTTTGGAATAGAGTGAATTACGGATATTTCTCCCTTTTGCACAACAGATTTACAGCATTTGCATACAGAATACGTGGGCCTCCAAGGATTGATTGATAAGAAAACAATATTTCAATCATGGAGGTAATAATAATGAAACCCAAAAACAATGGTCAGAAAGAAGATATTATCCTGCAAAAGAAGTTCACAACCTATGTTGAGTTGGCGGCTAAACGACGTCGGAAGGATTATTTCGTGCTCCAGTATAGAGATATGGAAATCAGCAGCTCGTTGGAAGAGTTTGATGTTGCTTATGCCTTCGACTTTGAATGTGAAAGACTGGAAGGAATTCCAGGATGGATGGTTATTGAGAACAAGGCTTTACAAGAAGAACTTCAAAAACTCAGCGACCGGAATTTATGTATTTTCTGGAATCATGTGGTGGAAAAAGAAAGTCTTGCCAACATTGCCAGAGACCTTGAAATGCCTTACGATACAGTTACTGCAATTTATTATAGGACCCTAAAAAGTATTAAGGAGGCAATGCTAAATAATGAATGATTCCTTCAAGACACTGCTGCTGTCAGCGAAAAACAGGGATACGGAAGCTGTTAGGGCATTGTTTGAAATGTATAAACCACTGCTGAAATCATACTCTGCCGTTGATGGGGATTTGGATGAGGATCTTTTCCAGGAACTGTGCATTGTTTTCTTGAACTGTATCCAACAGTTTGAAATTTAAACATAATAGAAAGGCTCCGATATTTGTATCGGAGCCTTTCATAATATTGGACTTAATCATCCCAGTTGTGGCGCTTAACATATGCGTCCATGTCCCGGTCATATCGGAAGCGGACAGTAGAAATGTTCTCGCCATTGACAATGGAGAAAAATGCCGTCTGCTGAATCTGTGAGAGTTCTCGATCATGGTTAAACAAATTGTTTGCAGTCATCAAAGCAAATGAGGCATCAGGATACTGGCTGGCAATTGTTTCGTAAGTATCATGATCTGCAGTAAGCAACTCGGACATTCCAGGAATTGCGTCAAAGACCGGTTTGGCCTTTTCAAAATAATAGGAAATAGTCCGGGGAGTATGATTTACAGAAGCAGTTGTGTTCATTGGTATTCTCCTCCTATTTACGCACACTAGGCTCGATTATACCATGAAAAAAGATAAGGACAAGACTTGACTTTTTGGGATATCTGCTTTTGATTATTGAATTTGCTTTCTCCGGAATTCCCGGTAGATCACCGGAATCAGTGCTGCAGTCAGAATCGCATACAGAGGCAGACACACATCCAGGACACGGAATACTTTTCCGAAGATTGTGATCAGATCGAAGGTGCCCAGGTGCTGATAAAATTCAAGCAGGCTCACCGGCATCATGGCAATCACGGTATCCAGCCAGTCGGTCATTCCCTGCAGGAAGGAGGGAATGAACATGATGACAAACGGTGTGGTCACTGCAATCACAGAGGACTTGGTTTTTGCGGAAATAAACATG
>JAZRLK010000102.1:0-6046 GCA_045646805.1 Faecousia sp. | reverse complement strand
CTTGGCATTTTCCCGGGCGTCATTTACGGCCTGTTCAATGACCTCCACACCAATGACCTTTCCTGCGGCTTTCGCCATGGCCAGGGTGATGGTTCCCACACCGCAGTACAGGTCCAAAACCAAGTCGTCTTTGGTGATCCCGGCCTGGGCGATGGCGGCTTCGTACAGTCGCTGGGCCTGGGTGTGGTTCACTTGGTAGAAAGACCGGGCAGACAGCCGGAAGGTAAGTCCGCACAGGGTATCTTCTATATAGCCCGGCCCGTGCAGAATGATTTCCTCGTCACCCAGCACGGAATTTCCCTGCTTGGTATTGACGGAAAGCACCAGTGTGCGGAATCCGGGAATCTTTTGCAGTTCCGCAATCAATGCCTTGGCATTGGGAAGATTTCTGCCGTTGACCGTCAGGCAAACCAAAATTTCTCCGGAAACCCAGCCCCGGCGGACAAAAATATGGCGCACCAGACCTTTGTGTTCGATTTCGTCGTAGGCAGAAATGTGGTGGCGGTTCATATAGTCGATAACTGCATTTTTTACCCGATCTGCCTCCGGGAACAGGATCAGACAGCCCTCATTTTCCACGATCTGGTGGGTACCTGCCCGGAAAAATCCGGCGTAGGCTTTGCCCTTTTTGGTGCTCACCGGATAGACAGCCTTATTCCGGTAGCCCGTCAGAGCCGGTGCGGACAAAAGAGGAACTTCCTCCAAATTTTCACCGCCGATGCGGTTCAGTGCCTGCTTGACCCGGTCTGCTTTCAGGCGGCATTCCTCTTCGTAATCCAAATGCCAAAAGTCACATCCACCGCAGAGCTTGGCAACCGGACATTCCCGGTTCACCCGATGGGGGGATTTTTCCAGAATTTCCGTGATTTTACCGGCGGCCCAGGTTTTCTGCGCCTTTTCGATGCGCACAAGACACCGTTCTCCCACGATTGTATTGGGGATAAACACAGCGCAGCCGTCAATTTTTGCCACACCTTGCCCCTCGGCGGTGTAGTCGCAAATAACTGTTTCGTAAATTTTATTCTTTTCTAACATTTTATCATCTATTCCTCAGCCAGCATTGCCTCCCCTCACAGGGTAATGTCATTTAATTAGTGTCACTGGCTCGGAATGACAATAAGCCTTAACGAAATGACATTGCCCTAAAGGGGAGCCGATTTAATTGTTCAAAGAATGGTTTCCATACCGATTTTTTTGGGGCTTTAAGCCCAGTTTTTCATAAAACGCCATGGCATCTTCATTGCAGCACCAGACATTCAGTGTCACATGATAAGCCCGGCGCATTTTGGCGTAGCGGAGAATTTCTTCGTAAATCTTCTTGCCGATGCCCTGTCCACGACAGGCTTCGTCCACGCACAAATCGTCAATATAAATTTCCGTGCGGTCTGCCATTACCGGATCGTTTTCGTAAATTTTCACCTGGCAAAAGCCGTATCCTACCACTTTTTCCTTTTCGACTGCCACAAAAATAGGGCTTTTGGGGGAATCCAGCATAGCCAAAATCTGAGATGCGCCGTATTTTTGCGCCCCCGAACGAAAAACATCCGGTCTGCCCTTATGGTGGACACCACCAACCTGCTTGAGCAATTGTAGGATGCCTGTGATATCCTTAGCCTGCGCAAAACGAATTTCCATAGCCGTTCCTCCCGGTTTTTTCTTCATAATAGCACATTTTTTTCCGCAGGTAAAGCAAACATTATAAAAATAATAGTTGACCTATGGCAAACTTTGGGTTATAATACCGTAGAATGACCAGTTATGGTCACTTACTATGCGTTGCTACGGCCGAAAAGGCTGTTGAGCATATGTGATTTTGACAGGAGGTGTACAAAATATGAAGCGTACCTATCAGCCCAGCCGCCGTCACCGCTCCAAGGTTCACGGTTTCCGTAAGAGAATGGCTACTTCCAACGGCCGCAAGGTTCTTGCCCGCCGCCGCGCTAAGGGCCGCAAGGTTCTGTCTGCCTAAGTGTGAGGCAACAACAAAGCATGAGCCGCGCTCAATGCAAAACGGGAGTGTTAGCAGGGCGACTGCGTATTTCGCCCTGCTCCCTTTTTTTATAGGCTACGGATCTTGCAAAAATCTGAAGTCCATCAGCGGATCTTTTTATCCAACGCCGCACAACCCAGCCTTGAAATACACAAAGTATTCCTGCGGCTGCGTTGCTTGCCTTGGAATAAAAATCTCTCGCTGATTTCCATTCACATTTTTGCTGCGATCCTTCGCGAGTGAAATTTTCTTAAGCCTTTTCGCTGCGATCCTTCGCGAGTGAAATTTTCTTAAGCCTTTTTGCTGCGATCCTTCGCGAGTGAGATTTTCTTGAGCCTTTTTGCTGCGATCCTCCGAGCGAAGCCTGTAAGGCCACAACATTGTGTCATTGCGAGGGCACACAGTGCCCGTGGCAATCTCTTGTTTGTATTTTGCACGCAATGACAATCGGAAGCTTTCTCCGGGAGAGATATTATGAAGTATTCCTGCAGTTTAAAACTCAATCACATCTTCCGGCGGCTGTACAGTACAGCCGGGCAGGCAAACGGTCACTTGGTCCTTTATGCCCGTCCCAACCGCACCGGGATTAACCGGGTAGGCATTACCGTCAGCAAAAAGCTGGGTAAGGCCGTTGTCCGGAATCGGGTGCGCCGCCGTTTGCGGGAGGTTTACCGCCTGAATGAAGAAAAATTCAGTCCCGGATGGGATATTGTTGTGGTGGCACGCAGCCGCTGCATTTCGGCAAGCTTTGAGAAGCTGACGGACAGTTACTTGTCCCTTGCCGGAAAGGCCGGTATCCTCAAATGAAAAGGATTCTGCTTTTTCTTATTGGGTTTTATCGAAAGCACATTTCTCCCTGCACACCGCCGGCTTGCCGCTTCACTCCCACTTGCTCCCAATACGCACAAGAAGCCATTACAAAATACGGGGCGCTGAAAGGCGGATGGTTGGCCCTTCGCCGCATACTGCGCTGTCACCCCTTTTATAAGGGCGACTACTATGACCCCGTACCGTAAGGAGTTACAGTATGATTCTATTTCAAATTGCCGATATTATCCGGGTGCCCTTTGGCTGGCTGCTGGATATTCTGTATCGGTTTACTACCAACTACGGTGTGGCGCTGATTCTGTTTTCCATCATTGTAAAAGCAGTTCTGATGCCCACCACCATCAAGAGCAAGCGCTCTATGATGAAAATGTCCCGGCTGACGCCGAAGCTTCAGGAGCTTCAAAAGAAGTATGAAGGCGACCAGCAAAAGCAAAACGAAGCCGTCCAGGCCCTCTACAAAGAAGAAGGCGTTTCCTTAGGCGGCGGCTGTTTGTGGTCCTTGCTGCCGCTGCTGATTTTGATTCCTCTGTATCAGGTCATTCGTGAGCCTCTGGTGTATATCCTGCAGGAAGGCAAGGATATCGTAGAGATCATCGTAAGAGAGTGCTCTGCAGAAGGCGCAGGTCTGATCGAAGGCATTAAAACCGTCAGAGACGGCTATGCCCAGCTGATCGTTGCCGGCCAACTGTTTAATAACCCTGAGCTTGCCGAGCAGATCGTAGCTGCCACCGCAGACAAGCTTCCCGAAGGCGCCCAAATCGCCGCCCGTACCTTGGAGGGCGTGGATTTCGGATTCCTGGGCATTGATCTGGCTGCCAAGCCCCAGTATAACATCTTTAATAAGAGTGTCTGGGCCTGGGATTGGGCGCATATCGGCGCATTCCTGCTGCCTGTTTTGGCAACTGCCGCTCAGTTTGCCACCATGTTCATCTCCCAGAAGGTCAACGATTCTCTGGTGACCAACGAGAAGGGCTTGCAGGACAAGGAAGCTGCAAAAAAATCCCAATCCAACCAAAGCACCAAAACCATGATGTATATGATGCCGATTATGACCTTGTTCTTCGGCTTCAGTATGCCTGCTGCCCTGAGCCTGTACTGGGTCATCCAGAGCGTGATGGGTACGGTTTTGGATAACATTCTGACCATCAAGCTCCGCAAGGAGTATGACAAAGAAGATGCCGAGCGTCTGCAGAAGGCTCTGGAAGCTGAGCAGGCTGAGCAGGAAAAGGAGCGCATTCGTGCAGAACGCCGCGCTGCCAACCCGGAAGGCATCACCGAAAACACAAGCAAAAAGAAGCTGCAGCAGAAGCAGCAGCGTGAGCAGGAGGCTGCAAAAGCCGCCGCAAAAAAAGAGTATAACGCCAAAAAGGGTATCGTAGAGATAGAAGATGAAAAACCCCAGGCCATGTCCGGCATTGCCGATCGCCCCTACTGCAAGGGACGCAACTACGATCCAAACCGCTATACTTCCAACAACACGGAGGAAAAAGAGTAAATGGAAAAGAGTATCGTTACAACCGGCAAGACCATTGATCTTGCTGTGGAAGCCGCATTGGCTCAGCTGGGTCTGGATCGTGACAGTGTTTCCGTTCAGGTTCTGGCGCAGGCAAAATCCGGCTTTTTAGGCTTTGGTGCAAGCCCTGCCAAGGTGCAGGTAACTTATGAAGCACCGGATCCCGTTCCGGAAGCACCCAAGAGCGCATTCGGTTCTGCATCCCGTTCCAGCAAGCCCAAGGCTCCCAAGAAGCCGGAAGCTCCCAAGCAGGAAGCCCCCAAAGCCGAACCTAAGAAGGAAGCTCCCAAAGCAGAGCCTAAGAAAGAAGCCCCCAAGGCAGAGCCTAAAAAAGAGGCTCCCAAGGCTGAGCCTAAGGAACCCAAGGTTTATGCCCCTGCAGCAGAAGGCAGCGTAGAAGAGAAAATTGAAGTTTTCCTGAAGGGTCTGCTGGAGCATATGGGCTCCCAGGCTGTTCCCCACGCCTGCAAGGTTGACGAAAACACCTATGAGGCAGAACTGGTGGGCGAAGATCTGGGTTACCTCATTGGCCGCCGGGGTGATACCCTGGATGCCATCCAGCATCTTTGCAACTATTCCATCGGCCGCAATGTGGAAGGTCACATCCGCATCAATGTGGATGCCGAGGACTACCGCCAGAAGCGTGAGGAATCCCTCCGCCGCTATGCCCAGAAGAAGGCACAGCAGGTTCTGAAAGCACATCGCCGCACCACTCTGGAGCCGATGAACGCTTATGAACGCCATGTGATCCATTCTGCCTTGCAGGATGTGGATCGCATCACCACCTATTCTGTTGGCTCTGAGCCCAACCGCCGGGTGGTCATCGAATACGTTCGCTAAACCGCAAACGCCACCTTTCTCATATCGAGGAAGGTGGCGTTTTTAGGGGTATTACGGATTGCCACGCCCCTACGGGGCTCGCAATGACATATCAAGAAGCATTTAGCATTCAGCATTTAATTGTGTGTTGCCGGTTTGGAAAATGCTGCTTTCTGTTATTTCCATTTCCAGAGTTCCGCCGGGGTTAATGGCAGTCAGGCAATTTTCGGGAAGTTTTCCGGCGGCGTGCAAAACCGCCGCCAATGCGCCGCAGCCTGTGCCGCAGGCAGGGGTAAAATCCTCCACACCCCGTTCATAGGTGAGAACCTTGACAGTCGTTCCATCCAGCCGGGTGTAAAAATTCACATTGCAATCCAGTTCCTTTCGCAAAGCCCTTGCCCTGCCATACAGGGCTTCTTTTTTTATCTGCGCCGTTTCCACGGCTGCATGGGGTACACCGCAAACACAAAAATCCACCCCCGGCTGGATTTGCTGACGGATTTTCTCCGGAACAGGCAGCCTGATCTGATAGCAGGTTTCCGATAGCCTTTTGCCGGGAATCACTCCGGCATCAGTCTGAACGGTCATCGCTTCATCCACCAGCCCCAATTCCCAGGCAAAACGGCAAATGCACCGGCAGCCGTTTCCGCACATTGCCGCCCGGGAGCCATCCCGGTTGTAAAAGTGCATTTGAAAATCTGCTGTTTCCGATTCTCCCAGTGCCATAAAGCCATCAGCATTCCCTTTTGCACAAAGTTCTTTTGCCAAAAGCGGAAAATCCAAAATTTTCCCTCTGCCGTCAATGACAGCAAAGCTGTTTCCTGCCGATTGCATAGAAAACCATTGCATAATCTCCCTCCTTAACCGATAAATCAGAATTTATATCGCTAACGCTC
>JAZRLK010000101.1:0-7710 GCA_045646805.1 Faecousia sp. | reverse complement strand
GTTTATCTTACTATGAAAACTATCGAACCGGGTGTCATTCCGAGGGTCGTTAGACCCGTGGGAATCTCTTGGTACAATCTTACTTGTTCAGGTAAGCTTGCGATAGAAGAAACTGCCTACTATGAGATTGCCACGCCCCTGACGGGGGCTCGCAATGACACAGAGGTACGACACTCTGTGCGTTAGTAAGATAAATTCTTATTTATATGCATAAGGTTTGAACTCCCCCAGTCTTATTGCCTCGCTTCGGCAATAAGACAGCCCCCTCAAAACGAGGGGGCCGAGAGGGGCTGTCGTGTAATTGTCAATTGGTATAAGCCTGGGCTGCCAAGTAGTAGTTATACAGAGCCAGTACCAGTGCCTTGGTAGATACAGAAGCATCTGCCTTCTCGTACATTCTGACAATGTAAGTCAAGGGGCTGTAGCCAACGGTCAGGGTATTGCCGCTTCCGTCGGTAACCATAATCTCAATGGTATCACCAATATCCTGAGGATTGATGTCTGCTACTTCGATATAGTACAGATCGCCCTTCTGCACAGGTTCTCCCTGGCTGAATGTCAGACCTTCAATGCTGCCGGAGAAATAGAAGCGGACAGCGGTCTTATTCTTATGAACCAGAGATGCACCGTAGAAATTCAAAGTAGCAAGCTCGTCACTAACGGCAACTGCATCTTCTCCGGTGGGAACTGCCGTGCCTGCGGCAATGCCATTGCTTGCCAAATTACCGCTGTTGTAGTCAAAGCCGATCTGAGCTGCGCCGCCGTAGACGAGCATTGCCTTTACGAGATTCTTTATGTCCTCGTCGTAATTGCCGGCAATGATGGTATCGGCATATTTGCGCACGGAGTAGGTTTCCTCCAAAGCTGCGCCGTTTGCAAAAATGACAATTTCATCGGTCATCTGGGCTGCTGCCAGATAGATGCTGTAGGTATCGCCGTCTTTCGCAGTCTCTACAGCCTTTCCGGCTACGGTGAAGGAAATATTTTCTGCATTGTTTATTACAAAGTTGACGCCGATGTTATCGCCCAGGCAGATACTCCAGGATTCTACCGCAGGCTCTTCCGGGCTCATAGTTGTATAGTAAGTAGTACCGGCTTCGCCCTTGACATAGAAGCCAAGAGTTTGATCATTGATATTAACACCGGTACTTGTGTAGCAACGCCAGTCAGGATTGGTTCTGTAAACACCCACATAACGGTTTGTTCCGTTATGCTTCAGATAACCGCTGTCAGCATCGATGGTAAAGGTATTGGCTGCGGTTGTTCCTACACGGACACCGTTATTGGTGCTTGTGCAGTACAGCCAGGTCGAAGTCGTTCCAGCAGGATAGAAGATATAGGCGCCAGCTTTGCCGCCAATGTTCCACAGCAGGTTTTCTGCCGGTTCAGCACTCAGTTTATTATTCGCTGCTTTGACAATGACACCTGTCGGTGCTTTACTGGTGCCGTTACCGTTATCCAAAGCATAAATTGTGCCGTCTTCATAGGTCATTGTTACCACAACGGTATCGGTGGACTGGATATCGGCGATATCTGTCAGCACATACTCCGTAGTGCCGCTTCCGCCCACTACATAGGTGTAAAGGGCATACAGAACCGTATTGGCAGTTGCCTTGAAGTTACTTTTGGCAGCATAAACAGTTGCCGGGGCTTTATCGGTATCTTCCAGCTTTTCCGTTGTCCAGCCTGCGAAGGTGTACTTGTCCGAGGGAACATCGGCAGAAGGCAATTCAATGCCGTTTTTGCCGCATTCCATCTTTGGTACGGCAGAAACACCGGAAGGTACGCTGAAGCTTACGGTATAAACAAATTCGCCGGTATAGCTGTCACCGCAAACACCGCAGGTATAAGTGGTGTAGCCCTGCTCGGTGGCGGTGGGAGGTGTTACCACAGCTTCATAGTCGTGACCGGTGGCGGCAACAGACTGGGTGTAGGTATCGCCGCAGACAGTACAGGTAAACGTCTTGATGCCTGCAGCAGTACAGGTAGGCTGGGTTGTTACAACACCTGCATTGTAGCTATGCCCCAGATCCTCTACATATTCGTGACCGCTGATATAGGTATCGCAATCGTTACAGTAGACACCTGCGGTATAGCCGCTTTCGGTACAGGTTGGCTTTACTTCCGCCACATTTTCCGTATCCTCGTGGTTACAGGTAATGGGGCTGGTGGTATAGTATTCCACACCGCCGCCAGAGGACACATACAGGCTTACCGCCTTTTGACCGGATGCATAGCAGGAGAAGATATTGGCACTGCTGTTATACTGCAGAACCTTTCTATCGCTGGAGGTTTGGGATGTTATGGTGGCTGTGCCATCAGCGGCAACACTGATGGTAAAGGATGCGGCTGCATCCACAGAATCCTGCAGCTTCAGAATATTGCTGCCGGTAGAAGTGCCGGCTGCCAGATACTTACCGTTAACCTGGCTGAAGAAGCTGTAGGTTCCGGTGTTGGCACCTGCTCCCAAAGTCAGAACATCAATCAGTGCGCTATCAGCAAATGTAACGGTATCGTCGAAATTTTTGGTCACGGTACCGGCATAGCGGTTACTGGTGCCGCCGGTCTGCTTCATAGCCACCGCGGTTGTTCCCGCAGCAATGACTACGGATGCGCCCTGTGAAAGCTGGCTAATATCGGTTACCAGCCGGTATGCCTGCTCACCGGTGGAGCCGTCGCCGGATTTGGCGTAGAGGGCATAGAAGGTCTTATTGCCGGTAACAGAATAGGATGCACTTGCACCATAGAAGGCAGGCTTTACCTGGGAATTTGCAATCTGCTGCTCTACCCAGCCCAGGAACACAAAGCCGCTGGGTGCTGTGCCGGTATAGGTCGGCATAGTTACACTGTCGCCAGTGTAGGGACTGAGGGTGGTTTGGGTTTTTCCCTGGTCGATAAAGGTCAAGGTTGCCTTTGTACGGGCTGCGAAAATAATCTGGATGGTGCAGTCGCTGGAAGCCGTAACAGTAAAGGTATTGCCGCTGCGGACTACAGTTGCCGTACCGCTGGTGACCTGATAGCCGGAGACCTGATAACCAGTCTTGGGAGTGGCAGTAATGGTCTTGCCGGACATAGAAACAGTGCCGTAGGAGGTATTGTTGGAGGTTGCTACGATGGTGTAGGAAGGGGCGCTGCCGGAGGGAGACTGATAACCGTCAGGAATCTCCGCATTGAACAGCAAAAAGCCCAGTTCGGGATAGTCTACGAACACATTCCGGGTGCCGGTGATGGACTGAACGGAGTCGTTTCTGCCCAGCTCCCAGGTGTCAACCGGGTCTTCTTCCATCCATTTAAGCAATACTTCCTTGCTCTCCATAACACCGGAGGAGCCCCACATTTTGCCGGTGTTGCCCCAGCGGACATACACATACAGGCAGATACGGGCGCAGTCACCACGCAGGTCATACTTGCCGCCGGATTCTTTGTTGGGGTTATAATAGCCGGAAGACTGACCATAGGCAGTATTGCCCCGGGAGGAATTTTCCTGGGTGGAGGTGGGGCGGATCATCATAACATCGTCTTCATCGCTGCCGCCCAAGCCCTTACTGTTGGGCCAGGTATGCTCTTTGTTCCAAGTTCCATCCCAGGAAGGACCGATGGACTTGCCGGAATAGAAGCTGGAAATAGCACCGCCGCCATTCTGACAATCGGTATAGGCAAGCAAAGTGTTGTTGGTCTTATAAGCATTGATGTAGGTATGCGCCTTTGTCATCACGGACTTCAGCTTGGTATACAGCGCACTCGAAGGCACAGAGCTGGTAGAAGATGCGCCGCTTAAAGCAGCAAGCTGCGCATAGGTTACACCTTGGGATTTATACCAGGATAAAGCATCAGAAGACAATTCTGTGGCAAGCTCGCCTCGCTCTCCCCAGTTGTACTTGTAACTGGCGGCAGATACTCTGATGGTAATGCCGGAGAAATAGCCAACCAGCATAACCAGGAGCAATAACGCCGCCAAGCTGCGTTTGATAACCTGTTTCATAGAAAATCCTCCCATACAAAATACGGCACAATATGCCATAATATTACATTTTCATAATATCACAGCTCAGTCTAAAAATCAACACCGGTTTTCTCTCTCCTCCCCCGCCCATCCGCTAAATTAGAATTTAAATTACTATACCATATCTTGCCCCCCACACTTGTGAGGGAGACAAGATAAGGAGTGGTGATACAGACAATCATTTACAAAAAATCGCCTGTTGGAGCTTTTTCCAACAGGCTGATTTTTATATTGCGTGGCCGCCGGAGAGAATGGCGGTTACGACTTGGTTTACGGCAGCTTCACATTCTTCCCGGGTGGGAGCTTCCACCATAACACGGATCACAGGCTCTGTGCCCGATTCCCGGACCAAAATTCTGCCCCGGTCGCCCAATGCCGCAGCAACCTGCTCCACAGCAGACTGCACATTAGGGTCATTTTGCGCAGCGGTCTTATCCCTTACCCGGACATTTTTCAGAACCTGAGGATAGATCGTCAGGTTCTGGCAAAGCTCGCTAAGGGTCTTTTTCTTTGCCAGCATCACTTCCATCACCTTCAGGCTTGTTAAAATGCCGTCGCCGGTATTGGCATACTTGGATATAATGACATGACCGCTCTGCTCGCCGCCTAACCGGCAGCCGTTTTGCGCCATATATTCATAGACATACTTATCCCCCACCTGGGTTTTGGCGTAGGCAATCCCGGCTTCATCGAAGGCTTTATAAAGCCCGAAATTGGACATCACCGTGGTAACAACGGTATTATTATCCAACTGTCCCCGGCTTTTCATATACTGGCCTAATATATACAAAATATGATCGCCGGTGATGACATTTCCTTTTTCATCCACACACAGGCATCGGTCGGCATCGCCATCGTAGGCAAAGCCTGCATCCAGCCCCTCTTCGATCACAAGCTGCTGCAATTTTTCAATATGGGTTGAGCCTACGCCGTCATTGATATTCAGTCCATCCGGCTCCACGCCCAACAAATATGTTTTTGCGCCCAAAGCCTCAAAAACCGTTCGGGCCATATTCCAGGCTGCGCCGTTGGCGCAGTCCAGACCGATGCGCATCCCCTTGAAAGAGTAGATCCCCAAAGAGATCAAAAATCCCATATACCGGTTTCTGCCGGCGATATAGTCCACCGTGCTGCCCAGTTTTTCCCGCTGGGCAAAGGGCAGCTGATTGCCGCTGTCTAAGTGCTTTTCTATTTTGTCCAGCACTTCCTGCTCCATTTTCTCCCCGTTTCCATTGAGCAGCTTAATGCCGTTATCATAATAGGGGTTATGGCTGGCGGAGATCATCACGCCACAGTCAAAGCCATCTGTCCGGGTGACAAAGCTGACCGAGGGCGTTGTGGTAACATGGAGCAAGTAGGCATCGGCGCCGGATGCGGTTATGCCTGCTGCCAGGGCGTATTCCAGCATATAGCTGGATCGGCGTGTATCTTTTCCAATGACGATTTTTGCCCTTTCCGGGTTGCAGCTTGCATAGTGCCAGCCCAAAAAACGCCCGATTTGGTAGGCGTGGTCGGCAGTCAGATTGACATTGGCCTCACCCCGGAAGCCGTCTGTTCCAAAATATTTTCCCATAGTGCCTCCTATCCGATTTTGGTTACGATTTGGTCTTTGGTTTTATAAATGCTGTTTTCCGGCACAACACCCCGCACCGAGGACAGGGGGTAAACCATTGCATTTCTGCCAATTACCGTTCCGGGGTTTAACACGCTGTTGCAGCCTATTTCCGCAAAATCCCCGATCATTGCCCCTACCTTTTTTCGTCCGGTGGGAATCTCCGGATTAGAATGGATTACAACCTGGCTTTTATCGGATTTTACATTGGATGTAATAGAGCCTGCACCCATATGGGCTTTAAAGCCCAAAATGCTGTCGCCTACATAATTATAATGAGGCACCTGCACGCCGTCGAACAAGATTACATTTTTCAGCTCCACAGAGTTGCCAACCACGCAGTCATCCCCCACCAGAGCAGAACCACGGATGAATGCGCCGTGGCGGACTTCTGTTCCGGCGCCAATGATACAGGGCGCACCAATGTAAGCCGTGGGAGCAACGGATGCAGTTTGATGCACCCAAACTTTGGGAGAAATTTCTGTATATTCCGTTTTCGGCAATTCTGCGCCGATTTCCTCAATCCATTGGGTTATTGACGAAAGCGCCTGCCAGGGATATGTAAGCGCGCTTAGATATCCTGCCGCCTTTGTATGGGTCAGATCATATAATTTTTCAATGGTAATCATAAAATATCCTTTCCTGCGAAATATCGCAACAGGCGGATTATAGCACAAAAAGTTGAATTATGCAAATGTTTTAGCGAAATATATAAATATTTCCAAATTATTATATGTTTGGTCATCTGTCAATGTGACAGATGACCATAAATCAATATAAATAACAGAGATTCGGAAAATTCCGAATCGCTGTTCAGAGTGTCAAAGAACCCCCAAACCGTCAAAACACAAAATGAATGATAATTGCAAAGTCTAAAAACCTTCCCCTTGGGGGGGAAGGTGGCAAAAAATCTTTGAGTTTTGACGGATGAGGGGGAAAAAGCTTGCTTTGCAAGGTGTTTTGACTTACATCACAACTCGAACCCTACCGTACCACCTGTACGCCGACGGGTTCGAGTTGTTTGTCTTTGGGGCTTCTATGACCTCTGCAGTCTGTCAAAAAAGTGCTTTTTTGACAGACTGAACAGCGATTCGGGAAATACCGAATCGCTGTTTTGGTTATTCAATAACTTCTTTGAGCAGAATGCGGTTTTGGAATCCGCCCCGTTTCTCCTGCTTTTCCCGGCGGACTGTTTCCAGTTCCTGCCAGGTATAGCCCCGGGCTGCAACCACCGCCTGCATCACTTCCAGCAGGTCTGCCAATTCTTCCAGAGATTTACTTTCCTGGTACTCTGCCAGTTCCTCAGAAAGCTTTTCATCCAGCAGCCGAAGATAATCCTCTTCCGGCAAAACCTCTGTTATGCAGGTTTTTCCCTGTGCTTCGATGATCTGGGGGATCTTATCCCGGATCAGCTTATGATAGCTTATTTTCTTCATAGCACAAACCCGAAGATCAGCGCCAGAATGCCGAAGATGATACAGATTGCACCGATCACCGCCAGCATAGGCAGAAACATCATTCTCACCGCATTCCAGTAGGTCTTCCAAACATCCCGGAATCGGGGGCTGGGACCTACCCGACCACCCAGGCGCGGACCGGTAAAGCCGGACATATCCGCCAGGGTTCTGCCGTCGTCAATATAGGTAATCTTATCCTTTTTCTTCTTAGCCATAGCAATTATTCATCCAACAAATGACAGGCTGCAAAGTGACCTTCTTCGTATTCTTTATACTCCGGCGGGATGTGCTTACACACTTCCTTGGCGTAGGGGCAACGGGTATGGAACCGGCAGCCCTTGGGCGGATTTGCAGGAGAAGGAATATCGCCCTCCAGCTTGATGCGCTCCATCTTGGCGGTGGGATCCGGATTGGGAACCGCAGAGAACAGCGCCTTGGTGTACGGATGCAAGGGATTGCGGAAAATATCCTCCTTGGTACCGAACTCCATCATAGCGCCCAGGTACATAACGCCGATCTTATCGGAGATAAACTTGACCACGGAAAGATCGTGGGAAATAAACACATAAGCCAGGTTCATATCCCGCTGCAGCTCTTTGAGCAAATTGATGATCTGCGCCTGGATGGAAACATCCAAT
>JAZRLK010000100.1:0-2794 GCA_045646805.1 Faecousia sp. | reverse complement strand
CTTTGATTTTGGTGCATCTGGTTTAAGCTATGAATATGACGGCGTAATTTATGAATCTTTGGGCAACGGTTATATTCGTGTAACATTGGATGTTGCAAAACTTAACAGAACAAACCTTCAGAACAATCGGGATAATGCTCCTGAAACGGTGGGTATCTTGTATGTCCGTGGCGATTGGAGCAGCGCAGCCGGTTCTATCGAAAATGTCCGCCTGCTGACGAAAGTCAGCGGCGGCACAGAGCCGGATGTTCCTGCTGAACCCACTGAACCGGAAACCCCGGAAGTGCCGGATCCGGTGAATGTTTCCTATAGCTTTAGCGGTAACGAAGCATCCCGTGCCGGTTATGCAGAAGGTACGATTACTGTATCCGGTGACCTGGTTGCAGGCAGAGTTTATTATTTCTGCTGGGCAGATGCCAACGGAAAACTGGATATGTATAGACCCTTGGGCAGTGTTACCGTATCTGCCGGTCAGTCCGCGGTCAGCCTGACCATCGGTGAGAATGTTGCCATTCCTGCCGGCGCAGATAGAATCGCCGTATATCAGAATAACGGCGTTCATTGGGCAGGCTATGCAATGCTGGATAATAAGGCATACACAGGTCAGTTGAAGGTAAAGTATGCGGTTGTCAGCGATGTGCATACCAACTACAATCAGGGCGAAATGCACTGGCTCAATGCACTGAAGCAGTTTGAAGCAGAGGGCGTAAAGTACATCATTGTCTCCGGCGATATCGGCGAGAGCAATGCAGACTATGCCAAGTATGTTGCCGCAGTGGAAAACAGCGGTTTCAGCGGTGTGATTATGGCTTGTATCGGCAACCACGATCAAACTACCACCGGCAGCATCAATTTCAAGAATTATGCCATCTATGACGGCAGCAGCAAGACTTGGGTAGCCATTGACGACGCACCTGCTTACTTTGCAACTCAGTATACCGGCGATTTGGATATCTCCGTTTCTATCGACGGCAATGGTAAGGCTTACTATTTTGCCACCATCGGCGACAATGCCTTTATGTTTATGGATCAGGAGCTGGGACCTGACGGCGGTACTACCACCCAGGACAATTTCTCCCAGCAGCAGCTGAACTTTGTGGAAGCCAATCTGTACGCATATTCCGCAACCCACACCCTGCATATCGTGGAGCACGCTCCCATTGAGCAGCTGAAGGTGGGAGACAAGTTCATTCCCGGCTACGGCGGATGCATCCAGCTGAGTATTACCTATCCCAATAACCAGCGCTTCCTGAACCTGCTGATGGAGTACACCGAGGCAATTTGGCTGTCCGGTCATACCCATGTGCAGTACGATGCCGGTATTATGTATGTGGATAAGTACTACGATGCCAGCGGCAACCTGACAGATACACCCATTGCCCATTCTATCCATGTTTCTTCTTTGGCACAGCCCCGTTGGTACGAAGGCACCAGTATGATTATGAAGAATGATTATTCTGCTGCATCTCAGGGTTATGTGTGCTATCAGTACGAAAACGATGTAGTCTATGAAGCGCGTGTGTTCAAAAACTACACACCCGACTCCACAAGCTACGACGAAAAACTGTTTATCAATGAGGTAGAGGCTATCAACACCCTGATCGTTCCTCTGGAAATGGTATCTCACGATGCTCCTGAGGTGATTGAAGATCTGGCTGTTGCGGATAAAGGCTTTGTTCGTCAGGGTAGTGTAAGCTACGAAGACACCGACGATGGTCTAAAGGTTACCTTGGGCGCAACTACCGACCGTTTTGAAATTCGTACCGGCAATCAGGCAAAGGCCTACTACAATGGCTACTATCTGCAGTTTAAGATCAAGACAGATCTCACATCCTTCACTCTGGGCGGCTGCAATTACAGCGGCAGCCGATATACCGCTGTGGCGGTGGATCTGACTGCTCCCAGGGAGAATTATGCAATTACCGACCTGGGTGATGGCTGGAAGTTTGTGCAGATTCCCTTTGAAGTATTGGGCGTGGTAGATTATCTGCCTGAGTTTGCAATTCGTATTTACAATACCAATGCGGCTGGCACCTTCTACCTGAAGGATATGTTTATCAGTCCTTTTGATTATAGCTATATGCGTGGCGATACCTTCGTTGGCGGTGTCAATAAGACCGTCGATACCCCGGTTCCCACCAGTGATGTCCTCTCCTTTGAGTATCGGATTATTGCCGGAAGCAAGATCTATGTGGCACTGCTCCACGACTGGTCCAACTATTTCGGCTATTACTATTTCGATGCCAACGGTGAAATGCAGGATTATGCCGGTATCACCACAGAGGTGCTGCCTGACGGTTATGTTCGGGTGACCTGCGATGTGAACCTGATGACTGCCAAAAATGGCACACCTGCGGCAATTTCTATGATTTATATCAGCAAAAACGGCGGCGATGCCAGCGGCTATATTGACAATATTGGCTTTGAATTGGGCGACTCCGATGAGGAAGAGGAAACCGCCATGGATTATGCCGTTGCCGCAAACGGTGTTGTTCGTGCAGGTTCTGTCAGCTTTACTGATACGTCAGAAGGCTTGCAGGTAACTTTCGCTGCAGCCGGCAACCGTTTTGAAATCAAGTGTGGCGATCAGACCGCTGCAGCCAATGGCACTTTGCAGTTCAAAATCAAGACAGACCTGACTTCCATTAAGCTGGGCGGCTGTAATTACAGCGGTCTGCGAAAGACCACTGTAACCGTGGATCTGACAGCATCCGCAGATGGATACACCGTAACCGATCTGGGTGACGGTTGGGTGCTGGTGGAAGTTCCTATGAGCGTCATCGGTGTTGCAGAT
>JAZRLK010000099.1:0-14333 GCA_045646805.1 Faecousia sp. | reverse complement strand
AGACCCCAGAAATTGTTGTGGAATCTGGATTGCAGGGGGATCAGCCATCCCAGATAGGCCACCATCATCACCGTCAAGACCAAATAAATGGGACTAAAATAGGAAAACATAGGATTTGCCTGTGCATTTTGATTCATAAAGGTCAGACCCAAAACCGCAACGGCAAAGATCAAAATCCAAAAAATGGAAAGGGGAATGCCCCTTTTCAGCTCCCGTACAAAGGTGCGGAAAAATCGGGCAAAAATGCCCTTTTCGTCGTTCCTCAGATTCCGGCTGACGGCATCGTAGAGCGCACAGGATGCAGGAATAAAGGTAATCAGCGGAAGGCAGCAAATATACCAGCAAAGGGAAAGCCCGATCATATCCGGCAGTTTTCCGATCCACCGCCAAAAGGGTTTGTCCATATCAAAAATTCCGTTCAGCATTGTATGTTCCTCACTTTTTATGTATTAAAATTCACGCCTTTACATTCGGTCCAGAAATTCAGTGCCCAGGCAACATCCTTTTCCGGAAGGTCAAAGTATTCCGCAAGCTGCCAAAGCTCTGTGCAGCCATCGGCAAATGCGCAGCGGAAATCCTCTTCCGTCAGAAAATTTTCCGCAGTCCATCGATTGGCACGGTATTCGTTACGCTCAACCAATTCGAAAGGGCTGTCAACCTTGTGCAGCGCTCCCGTGGCGGCGTGACCCAGCTCGTGACAGCACACACTGCGCAAGAGCCGGGTGGATTGAATTTTTGAAAAATCCAGAAAAATTGCATAATTTCCCTGATAACGAATGGTGGCACCAGGTTGGGGACATCCCATATAGGGGATGATGTCAACCTGATTTTTCTTGCAGTAGTTGTAAAAATCAGAAATCTCAAACACAGCCAGTCCCTCTAAGGAGCTGTCCGCCTTTCCCGCATCAGTCGTACCATATCCCGGACAGCCTTCTTCTCTTCCTCATTCAATTCCTTAAAATCTCCGTAAAAGGCCACATCCACCTGATCGAGTATGTCACCGCTGTCCTCCTGACCCAGAAGCTGACCAACGGAAATGCCGAAATAAGCGGCAATTTTTTGGGCAGTTTCTGCGCTGACGCTTTTTTTGCGTCCCATTTTCAGATCCGTGATCAGACCCCGGCTCAAACCGAGATCGTTGCACAGACGACCAGGGCGTATACCCCGCCGATTGCACAGCTCTTCAATGCTCGCATACAGGTTATCCATAGAACCATTCCTCCGGGCAGCATCGGGGGATTCCCGATCCTGCATTTTATTGCCGGTGCCACAAGATGTACACATCCGGGTACTAAAATAGTACGCATACTTATTTTAGTACTCTTTTGAGTACTTGTCAATGGATAATCTACAGAAATTTCAAAATATTTCTGTGCGGATATGGTAGCACAGAAATTGTACAACAGATTGTACCGTATTATTTTTGCAAAATCCGTCGAAATTTGTCGCAAAAATAAGAAAATTGTAAAATTTTCCGAAAGAAATGTTTTGTAGGTGCATTGAGAATAAAATTAGGCGAACCCGGGAAAAATACAGTGGAGGGAAACAGGGGATCCTGACAGAAAATCCTGTAGAATCCTGACGGTAAATTCACCCTTGACAAAGTATGTCCTTCGTGATACAATATTGAGGCGTTGAAGCAAACCTATATCGCGGAGTAGAGCAGTTGGAAGCTCGTCGGGCTCATAACCCGGAGGTCGTAGGTTCGAGTCCTGCCTCCGCAACCATAAGGAAAGACTTACTATCTCAGGATAGTGAGTCTTTTTTTGCGCATTTAGAGCATTCAGATATAGTCGTAAGCATTCGTTTCTAATCGTGTTTAGCCTGTTCTATTTGGTCGGCAAATAGGGCGGCACGAGTAAAAATTGGGTCAGAAAGTCGGTCGACACGCCGACGACCTGCCGACGAATCTCCCTTAAAATTCCCCATTCCCCAATGCACCTCCCACACCGGGAATTGCGTTAGGGGATGTTTTTGTGGGTGGTGTTACCAAGACCTCTAAGGGTAAACTTGTGGCGGCTCTCGAAAATTCCCCAGTTCCCCCAAATTTTCGTTAACCATAGGAGTAGGCAAAAATAGTGCTTTCTGATTTTCTGGAAAAATGCCCGTTCTTCATAGAGGCTTCCAGCCTTGCTTTGGAGCCTTGGACAGGCACTCATTTTGTCCTTGCCGCCCTTATGCCGCCGTAATGCCATAATTCTCCTTTTACAAAAACTTTTGGGAATATAACATTGATAATTAGTCTATTTAGGTGTATAATGACAAAAAAAGAAGATTGAGGGTTTCATTGTGAAGGGGAATTTATTTACTTTCATTGTGGGATGTTTGGGTAAACGCAAAAGCATTCCTTTTATGTTTATATTATTAGGCGCCATATATTTATACATAGTAAATATGTTTGAAAGTTGGCAAAATACTGATATTACTGAGTTTTGGTATTATTTTATAGCTGCTTTTTTGTTTATCCTAGGTTTGGTTTATACCATTATATGCTTTGTGTTAGACCATTTACCACGAGCGGCTAAAGGAACAAAGTCAGTGCTGTTTTGTATAGATGCTGCATCTGAACAGCTTTATGAGGCAGCGAAATTTCAGCTTGTAGAAAACTTTAATGAGGCTAATATTGGAGATAATAAGGCTAAAATAAAAGCAATATGTGTATCTAAAAAACAGGTCAACGCCTATGATCTTAACCAAAACAAATCGGCGCAGAAATTGTTAAAAAAAACAAGGTGTGTGTTATTGGTAAAGGTACGGTATACAGCTAATAGTCTATGTAATGCTGACGATTTTGAACTGAGGATAGGTTGCGGTATTTTACTCCCGAAATTTGATGAAAAAGCTGGCTCTGTTCTTGTGAATGATATGTCTATGGTAACTTCGACAGTACAGAATCAGCACTTTTCTGGAAAAAATGCTATTGACGTTTTTAATTTGACTACGCACACTTTATCTTTTGCGTGCAACTATATTCTTGGATTTGTTTATCTTTTAGCTAAGGATGGCGATACAGCATATTTGCTATTGACAACAGCTCGAAAAATGATATCTGACGGAACTCATCTTTCTGCAGAACAAGAAAAATGGAGAATATTGGTTGATGATAGATTATATGCTACGCTTTTCCGAATTGCATGTGATCAGTTTGTGCTATTTCAAAGAAATAAAGAATGGACCTATTTGCAGAAAATGGAGCAAGCATTGGAGATAGCAAATACAATATACTCAGATGAATATTCTTATTGTCTGAATATGGCGTACATCTATGTTACATTGCATGGTGATGGGTTATCTGCCAAAAGGTGCATAGACAAATGCAGGATGTCTAAACAAGCACAATTTAAAAGAAACTGGATGTACAGCGATGCTTTTTTGAGTGCCTATTTAGAGTACGATCCGGGAACTGTTATTGCGAAGTATACTAAGGCATTTGCAAAAGACAGAAAGAGCAACTTGGTAGAACTGGCAGAACATATTGAGTTTATTATTGCAAACCAACCGGAGAAAATTCGATTACATTTGGCGGCAGGTCTGGTGTACGAGGTGTTAAATGATACTAAGCTTATGAAGCAGCATTTTTCTGTATTTCTCAATCATGATCCTGGTGCAGATAGAAGAATCAGAGAAGTATTAGAAAGCAAGATTAATACAAATCTTTGTGAAGGTGAGTGCAACCATAATTGCGAAAAATGTGCTGTCTGATGCTGAAAACACAATAATTAAGCTCTCAACCTCAGAGTTGAGAGCTTTTTTGTAAAAAAAAGAAAGTGCTACCGGAGCAGCACTTTCTGTGAGATCAGATGATGTATTTCTGACTTGGCGCAATTTGAGGTGTGGAGAACAGAGCGTTATTCAGCTTGTCGGCTGCCTCTTGGTCCATCTCAGGGAGAACGTGGGTATAGGTATTCAGGGTGATGCTCACATTTGCGTGGCCCAGGCGGTGTTGTACGACCTTAGCGTTGATGCCAGCAGCGATCATGGCGGTTGCGTTGCTATGGCGAAGATCGTGTAGACGGATGGGAGGTAGGTTATGTTTTGCCACAAAACGCTCCCACTTTTGGGTCAAAGAATCGGGGTGGAAGGGCTCACCATTTTCTTTGAAGAGCACGTAGTCAAGATCTTTGAAGCCGGGTTTGTTGCACACAGCCTTATCATAGATTGCCTTGGTATCACGGAGTGCATCTACAACATCTTGACCAATGGTAATGGTGCGTTTACCTGCCTGTGTCTTAGGAGATTTCTCAATGACACCCTCTGCGGTATGGACTCTGTTTTGGGTGATGGAGATGGTGCTTTTTGCGAAGTCTATGTCCTTCCACTGCAGAGCAGCCATTTCACCACGACGAAGACCTACAGATGCGCCTAAAAGGATGATCAGGTAGGTGCTGAGATCGTCGGCAACAGCTAATGCTTGTTGTATCATTGCAACATTGTAGACATTGGTTTGGGGTTTTTGCAGCTTAGGGAGCACAGTGCCTACACAAGGATTGCGAGGGAGCATGCCCAGAACAACTGCCTTTTCAAGAGCCGGGTTCAGTAGATTGTAGGCATTACGGATAGTTTTGGGAGATAGGTTGCTTTTGGTAAGGGTATTGATCCAGGTTTGAATATTGGTGTTCTTGATGATGTTTAGGGGTAAGTGCCCAAGATGAGCCTTGATGTAGAGGTTGATTTTGCTTTTGTAGTCATCCTTAGTTGTCAGCTCAATATTGGGCAGATAGGTGGTAAGCCACGTATCCATCCATGCGGATAGTTTCATAGCTGAGGGAGCAGAGATGTTACCGGTTTCCAGGTCGCTGATCATCTTGCGAAGTTCAGCCTCAGCCTGTTTCTTAGTGCCGGTAACGGTTTTGTACTTGCGTTCTCTCTTGCCGGTGAGGGGATCACGATCCCCTTCAGCGGTCAGTTGGTAGCTTACGCTGCCATTCTTATTAATTCGTTTTCTGATATGTCCTGTAGCCATTGTAAAGGACTCCTTTCTATTGGTTTACATAATAATATATATCTACAGGTGGCCATTTAACGGCCACCATTAAGATTGGTATGGGTGGGCCCCTTTTTATTCAGAAAAGCCCTTAGTTTTTCTGCTGACACTCGGTACTGGTTGCCGATTTTATGGTAATCAATGCCAGAGTATTTAATGAAGGATAGGGCGGCTTCGTAGCTGATCTTTAGGATCTCAGCGACCTCTCGCGGTGTTAGCATCTCAGGCATCTTCATCGTCCTCCTCGCTGATGGTGGCAAGCAAATCTTTTATCTTGGACTTCTGCTTTGTGGGAGTAGAGGTCTTCGTTAATCTTGCGACAGCTCGCTTCTTGGGCTGTTGTGTTGCACGGATTTTTGCAGCATCTTCGTCGGTAGCAAAGACCCTGAACACATACACAGCCTCGTGAGAACCTGTTTCTGCGGTGGGATCAAGCTTGCGTTTACGGCAGGGGTGGGTAGAATCCTCCACATCTAACACATCAGCCTTTTTCCATGCAGCCACGCAGGTGGCCCTGTTGTCGAAGCCTTGATCTTTCAGCAACTTCTCAAGAATGAGTTTTCGAATTTCTATCTCCTGGATAATCAACCGACCATCACCGTGCTCTTTCACAAGATGAGTGCTGCGTCCCCAGCATTCTAGGTGAGGGGTGGTTGGTAGCTCGTCGGGAGTCATTGACCGTGGATAGGTCTTGTCGTAGCGTACTATGAATTTATTCTGCTGAGAGTTAAATAACTGCAATAGAATATCGTAGCTGGATGCTGATGTATCACGCCCTGCGCCATACTCCTGATCATAGGCAAGCAGAAAGTCAAGAAGCCCTTGCTTATTGAAAGGAATATCCAGCGCCTCTGTGGCGATATCAAGGGTTGTCATGAACAGTGCCGCAAATTTTTCCACGAATCTGTCCTTGCTTGGAGAGGGCGGGAAGATGGCTCGTAAGTCTGTTACATACCGTTTGTAAAGAGGGAGAACATACTCTATGCCACCTTTGTCGATGATGTGCTGCGCCATCATAGGAGCAGCGTGTCCACAGTTAGCGAAGCACGTGTCTTTAATTCGATTAGCGTGTGAAGCGTTTGCTGTTAACTCAGAGGATATCTCCATGACCCGGACAGCAAGACCTTCAAGCTTTGTATTACATTTCTCCAGTAAGGAGGATTCGCCGGTACTTATGAACGTGGTAGCATAACCTTTGGAAGACCTTTGTTCTAAGGTGGAAGTTAGTCTCTTTTTGTCGGAGCCTTCTGATAGGTCGAAAATTATACGTGTCATATTTTTGGTCAGCGACTTGCCTAGCTCATTGAGAACTGTTACTGCACCACGGTTACCAGCTTGCGTAGCAATCATGGCGTTATCGGTGCTACCCCATGATTGATATACGCTGTGACGATCTACAGTGCGACCATCTTCGTCTTTCACAGGAAGAGTGCCATCAAAAGGCCGTCCCATGATGGACGTGGCCAAGTACCCAGCGGTGCTTTTGCCTTTGCCAGATGGCAGATTAAGATGCACCACTGGATTCTCGATGGGTGTCACGAAGGAAAGAATACCTATGACCACAGAAGCCAATGCAGCTGTGAGGACCAACTGGAGCGTGGGATATGGTACAACATCTGCGATAACCATATCGCGCCATGCATCATAGGTCCCACGAGGCTCGATATCGTAGCTGCCGATGTATTTAGCTGCTTGTGGGTATCCAATCAATGTTGCCGCGCGGTAGTACAGTACACCTTCGTCCTCATCTGGTGGATGTATCCAGCCCAAATAGTCGAAGGCAAGTGTGGGCGCGTAGCCTTGTGCATCGAAGTGCTCGATTTGAATGCGGATGCTGTCGACAAACGCATTGAAGGTGGCAGTAGTAACGTCGAAGCCAATATTGGCAAGTGCCTTTACTGTTCGAGGTTCCATAAACTGACCCTCCAAGATGTAAGCGTATTTACGCTTTCCTAGAAAGTCGGTACTAAGTTTAAGAAAGACGTTTTCCTCGCCATCATCAATGACTTCGTAGATGTTGTTCAGTGTTGCCTCGCGGCCAAGTTTTCTAAATTTGGGACCATTGGGTGTATAATCGGTCTTACCATAGTAGCCACCACAAAAACCTACATTTGTATCAAACATTTTCTTGTCCTCCATTTGTTCTTAATATTGCAACCGGAAAAGGGGGCTTTTCTGCTTGCGTGGATATAATAACAAATTCGATTTTTGGAGAAAAAAAGGCAAAAAGTTGAATAATAGCAATTATTATGCGAAATATAACAAAATTTTGTGATGCTCTTAAGGTCCATCGACTGACAAGGATCGGTGAGCACCTGCTTTGGTTAGGATAGAAAAATATCAATTCCAGGCTAAAAAAGTTTTGAGAATACCGAAAAACTGGGAATAACTAAAAATAATGAACTTTTTGTAAACAATTTTATAAGAGGAACAGGCGGCCACAGAGTGACCTGCCTGTTCCTTTTAGAATATGAATGGCTACAGAGGGGAGGTATGGATATGCGAAGGTATTCTTTGGCGTCATCCGAACACAAACAGAATGTGGATTTAAGGGATTATGAAGCAGTGATTGTAGAAGCTGTTATGGCAGCTATGAAGGATGTAGAGGATGTTTCAGTATCGGTGAAAGAAAAATTTTATGAAATCTCACCCTCTCCCAATAGGGGAACTGCAATTGCTATAGGTCGTGCGATCTGTAAGTCCGGCCTTGGTAAGTGTTGTGTGTAGATTCCAAAGCTATTTTCCAGTGTTGAGGTGTGTATTGATAAGGAGGAAAAGAATGACAGAAAAAAGACAGACAGAATGGATTGATATAAAAAACATAGTAGAGCAGTATTTGCCTATTAGCAAACGCAAGGCTCGTAAATTCGTAGATATGTACTGTTCCAGTAAGAAAATTGTAGGTGGTCGCATTTATGTAGAGCGCAGGCAATTGGAGCAATTACTGGCTGATCCAGACAGAGAAAGATTTCCTTTGGATTTTTAAGGGGGGATTGGAATGATTGATGCTTTGATGGTAAAGCCGGGAGAGCAAGCCTGTGTAACGGGTTTGTTGGACGATACCGATTATTTGAATGCGTTGGTAAGTATTGGGGCGACATTGATGTGTACGGCTGCGGTATTGCCTATCGAAAAGGATGTTGTGGCAATTTATGCTTGGGAAGGTGTTATGGCCGGACTAAAGGGCAATCGTAAGATCGGCAAAAGAATTGTTGCAGGTACATTTTATGTAGTAAGGGTTTTAGGTGGCAAGTTATGTTCTTTAACTGAGGATGATGTTGCCAAGTACAGTTATCGCTTTCGTAAGATTCGACAATACAGTGATTCAGAGGTTATGGACTCATGGTTTGATGATCTATGGCTTGCAACGTAGCAAAGAAAACTATGGATATATATTCTTATCTTGATAGCACATAGGGCGGCTGCTCTATGTGCTAATTTCTTTTATTGGGAGGTGTAAATCTTGTACTGCTGTTTAGGTACGACGAAGGAATGTGCATCCCTGTGTGGACAACTGCCGCAGAGGGTGTACGAGGAAATTTTGCGAGAATTGGCTGTGATCTCAGCAGAGTATGGCGAAGAAAGGAATTACTTGGATGTTGGTGGATTTTCCATAATCGCTGACACAGAGGAAGACCTTTGCAAGGCTCGTGATCTATTTGATGACCGGTGGCACTACTGCGAGTGGGCAACAAAACTGGGAGATACCGGCTATATTTCGGCATTGTATCTGTTATCCAATGAGTATAGCGTTATGTTGTACACAAAAGAAAGCTTGGCAAATGAGGACATTTTAGAAAATTTGGAGGATTAATTATGAAGGAAATTATCAGCAATTTAAAGACGGAGATTGAGATGTCGGATGACGAAACAAGACGATATTCATTGCGCAAGATGTGGGATGGCAGTAAGCCTTCGTTGGCTATTCTGATGATCTGCCCCAGTTCGTCCGGTGAGGTGGCTGTTGATACCAGCACTATGTTGACCTTGGGGAATTGTTACCGACTTGGCTATGGTAGTGTAACCATTGTCAACTTATTCAGTAAGATTAACGACTTCGATTTGAAGGACGTAAACGAAACAGATGAGGAAAACTTGCAGACTATTTTAAAGGCAGCAGAATCGATTGACTGCTTTATCATAGCGGTCGGTACGGGCAAGGCTAAGAACAAGGTATTTCAGCGCCGTCTTGAACAGGTGTTATTGGCACTTCGTCCCTATGAGGACAAACTTCATTGCTTATGTGACGAGGACGGCGGTAGTCGAGGATTGCATCCTTTAAGTCCCAGATTGAGGAGGTGGACAATTAGCAAGTGTTCTATTTCAGAGTTTATCGACATTCCTATGGAGGAAGTAGTTCCCAAGAAAAAAGGGAAAGGCAAGGCTTCCGACAAACAAAAAGAGGGATGAAGGAGAGATCCCGGCCCCAAAGTACCGGGGCCGGGAACAGTTCTAAGGATCGCAGAAAAAAGAGGAGGTTTCTGTGATCCGTATTGATGTATGGAGGTTATTATGAATATTGATTTTACATTACCGGTAGTTGCGCAAAAGTTTCGAGAATGCATAGAAAAACGCAACTATGATTTTAAGGATGATCGGGCATCGTCTGTGATGGATTTTTTGTATGTAGCCTATATGGAAGCTAAGGACAAGGATCCTGTTGAAATCAGCGACGGCTTTCAGGCGCTGGATGACTATATGGAGGGCATCAGCTTAGATCACAATAATGCGATTTTTAGTTTAGTGTGTACGCTGTGTGATCTCTATGAGAAACGAGCCTTTCAGGATGGTCTACAGTTAGGCGCATACCTTATACTAGAACTGCAAGGTAAATCGGTGTAGATAAAAAGGTCTCCCTGTCCTAAACGATGGACAGGGAGAAAATGTATTTTGCGTTTTCAGTTAATGCATCGAAGCATAGTTATTGTTGCCTGGTTGTCGTCAGAAGGATTGGAGATGGCACAAAAGCATACTTCGTTCCTATATTTAAATCGATTTGTAAGAACACAACTGTAAATCTTTTCAATGCAGCTAAAGGGAAATGCTTTGCCAAAGGTACCTACAGTAACGGCATCCCATTGTGTAGAACCATAATAATCGCCCCAACAATAAAGAAGTCGTTCAACCTTGTCAACGAGGGGATCGCGATCATCTTCAGGATAATGATCTATTATTTGAGGGGAAATGTAGAATATTCTATATTGAGATAACATTTCTAATAATTTGGTTCGATCTGCTCCGGCTATTAAACGAGATTTCCCAACAGATAGAAGAATGTCTACGGGGGCGATCAGCTGTTCTATGCTGTTTGAGAAGAAAAACTTATTAAATGCTGACTCTATGTCCTCGAAATCTGGATTTTCCATTTGCTCTTTAAGTGTTATGCACGCCTTGACACAGGGACTGTCGGAAAAAAGTTGCAAACAATTACGCACGCTCTGAGTAATTCCGTTTTCATTGAAATCTGTGATTATTAATAACCAATCACATTCAAAGCAAGTGTTAGTAATGGCTATCTTTCGTTCTTCATTGTCAGTATAGGAAAACGAAAATAATGCTATGTCCAGTTCGTTAAGTTCGATTCCACGAATTGTAATGGATTCCAAAGCTTTGCAGCCTGCTAATCCGATTCCACAAATTGCAAGACGAAAATGGGAAGCCTCTGTGTGAGCGTTTGGTTCTAAGTGTGTAATTTTAACAATCATTATACAAGCCGTCCTTCAGTTTTGTATTTCATAAAATATAATTAAAAAGTGACCTTGCTTTTCACAAGGCCACTTAAAGAATAGTTCTGCGGTTCTCACTATGAATGGTAGAATTTATGCCTTGTGCCAGGAGTGTTGCTTGTTAGCTGCAGCTGTGCAGCCAAAACTCAAGGGTTTTGTAGAGCTGCATCTGCGGTTGCCACATTTTGAGCATACCCATGCTTGCGTGGGATTAAATAATCTTATGATTCTCGATCTCATTGTTATTCTCCTTTCTTAAGAGTATAGGGATTCATTCTTTGTTAATTTCCTATTTTTATACAATTCTCCATGTGAGGTTTATCACATATTATTTGCTTGATCCATGAGGGATTCGTAGCGATCCATAAATTTTTTTCGCATTTCGGCACTTGTTGCTTTTTGAGCCATATCCTTACATCTGAGTGCCTGTACTTTTAGATTATGCTTCTCTTTTGCAATAGCTGCATTTTGAGCGTCTTCCTCAGTAATATATTCATTATCTGCCGGTGGTTCTGTTTCCCACATATTACGAATACCATTAAAACTTGCATCTTTTGCAGCACCAAATAACTCGGAACCAATCTCAACACCTACAGTATCACACATACCTTTTAGAATTGTCGATGCAACCCCGGTTGCGCCCAGCAATGTTGAACCAATTACTTTTGCACATCCTTTGATAATACCCACAATAATCTCCCCTTTTTACAAAAAAGTTCTCATCCAACTGTGAGGACCTTTATTGGTGCCACGAGGATGTCTGGGACAGTTGTTAATGCCGGGTAAAGGTGCGCCGTCAGTTGCATTGCGAATAGATTTATAGCTACAGTATCTACACTGATACAATACCTTTTTCTGTTTTATTGTCATTTTTCTAATCCTCCAAACTATCTTTAATGATTCGCCGTATGGTCTTTTCAGAGTAATTATATTTGGTTGCGAGTGTGCGTATGTTTGTTCCGTCGTACTCTTTGACGATGATTTGCTGGATTCTTGTAGGGTTAAAGAAACGTACTGGGAAATTGATTTGCTGTCCTTTGAACATCTGGTAAATTTCCATAGCAGTGTCCATTCCCAACTTTTCACTAACCTCTTTGTAGACTGTATTTAGCAATTCTGAATCCTTCTCTACCATCCGCATCACCTCTTTCGACAATTTTAGCAGATGGCAATTCTCAAGTCTAATCCCATTGTCATTGTGTTTGTCCATCGTATCCTTCCTCCTTAATAGATGCAAAAAACACCACAGGCTGCAACAGTGCAATCTGTGGTGTCTCTATATTCATCTTACCATCCATCGTGGAAAAAGGCATATATACTACTTACTATTTCATCAGGAGTAAAAGTTTCAGGATGCCAAAACAGCTTTCTGTAACGCTGGATTTTATCATCAGGCAATGATATTAAGTTCCCTCTGCCGTCTTCGCCGGTTACATAGAAAACACCAACCAAAATGTCATTTCCTAATCTTCGGTTGCCTTCCAGACCAATCAATTTTCCTTCTTCGTTACAGAGAATGCATACCCGATCTTCAATGCCTATAATTTCAATCAGACCTTGATGCTCGCATCCAATACTGACTGCTTTTTGTAACGAATCCAGGTCGTTCTTAATAGTAGTGACTTTCGGATGCTTACCCGGCTCTACCATTAGTACTCTAATTTCTTTCTGTTTCATATCATAACCTCCAAAATAGTAATAGCCAGATGGCATTGCTACCATCTGGCTATAGCTATGATATATGTTTATATGCATTATAGATACAATCGAATTCGTTATAGTTTTAATTTGGTTGCTTACTTAATAGAATAACCTCGTCAGTTAAAAGCGTTTTGTAAGCGCGACCAAAGGCTGCTGCGTTTTTCCTTTCCTCTTCTGACGTAGATTTGAAATCTATCAATGCTAGATAATTCTCCTGCTCGCAGGGATTCATCCCAGTCATTTGAAATACAAATTCGCGAGAGTTCTCGTATATATCTTGCTTAATATTTTGCTCTAATGCATAGATTCGGAATCGGGGACCGGCACTGTGCCGCTGCCATATGTGGCGGTAATCTGTAAACATAACCCCTTCCAATGATTCTGTGTACACAATGATTGCGGAGATTTTCTTAAATGCTTCAGGTGAAACTCCCATTTGTTGAGCAATATCCGGATAATACAACAGACCGTTAAATGGGTTGCTCAACAAGGAAGCGGCTTCTAGGAAACTGTTGGAGGGATAATCCCTGTAGGTCCAGTTAATGTAAAGCAAGTTTAATTCATTTTTCGTTGGCACTTCAAATTTTTCGGTTGCACTATTGATGAAATCTACTAGTTTTTTTACTCGGGGTGGTAAATAGGTTACCCCATTATCCTGACAGAAAGCTTGCACTTGCGCACGTCCTTGTTCTGTCAGCAATACAGAGGGGATCAAGATCTTCTCGTTTATATGATTATTGTGAGGAAAGGCGGGCGATTTTACTTCAACATTGATTTTAGCTATTATAGAAGTCTTTCCATCAGGCTGCGTTAAGGATCGGATAAAGGATGCTTCTGGATTTTTGTTGTTGCTGCCGACCTTAACTGGCGGTTCGTAAATTGCTTGATTCCAATGACATATGGATAACCAAAAGCTGAGAATGGAAATTTCTGATAAAGCTTGTAAAAATGCATCTTCTTTATAGTGATGTTGCTTTCCGGCTGATAGCTGGTCTACGATAAAATGCTTGATCGCATCTTCTCCAAATGCGTTGGACATCCCAGCAAGTTTCATCGAAAGATTGATGCAGAAGTTGTTGCAAAAGGAAACTAAATCAAGGTCACCGTTTGGCTTCGTGGGGCAGAACATTGCTAGATTATTCTGCGTCAATTGGGACATGCCTACGAAATTCTGCAACCGACCTTCTAATGCACGGATTAGGAAATGCTCATCAGAAAACGCATCTAGCCAGCCGTCGTTCCATGCTTTTTCTAAGAATTCGGTCATTAGCGTACTTTTCATAGGAAAAGGGGTATCTTTCCGCATAATGATGCTCCTTTGTATAATTATTATTTGGATACTATTATACCATAGTAAGGAATTGAAATGCAATCATTAGTGTTGTTTGGGCGTAAGACTCTTCTAATGAATTTTCCAATACTTTATCGACGGAATGCGAAGCGTACTATTTCTAAGTTCGTGTATTTTGGAGAGAAGGGGTTGTATCCCGGAAATAGGGAAGTTCTGGTTGTGGAAATGTGGTGATTTTCTTTTATCTTTAGAGGTAGCGGAAAATTAGGGGAACTGGGGAATTTTGGAGAAGGTTTTCTGCTTTGGTGATTCTTGTGTCGACGGTTGAGGGGCAGAAATTTCCCCAATGATGTTTTCTGCTTATGGGAATTTCCCCGTGAGTTGGGGAGAAAGGGATCGGCAAAGGGCGGTGACGGCAGTTTTGCGAAGACTTGTTTTGAGACGTCGGTCGGCGTCTGGTCGGCGCAGACAGGGAAAAACACCTGCTTTTTGATCGCTTTCTTAGCCTTTTACAGCACCGAATTCAGTGCTCATAACCCGGAGGTCGTAGGTTCGAGTCCTGCCTCCGCAACCAAAAAAGACAGTCAGCCTTTCGGCTAAGTCGGAGGCCAAGCGGTCTTAGGAAGACAAG
>JAZRLK010000098.1:0-6922 GCA_045646805.1 Faecousia sp. | reverse complement strand
ATCGGCAGTTTTGACAGCTCCTGTGACTGCTATATTATCAACACCTGCTCCGTAACCGCTGTGGCAGATAAGAAAAACAGAGCAGTCATTCGCCGGTGCAGAAAGCTCAATCCCCACTCTGTTCTGGGCGTTTGCGGCTGGTATCCCCAGCACGCCGGGGATAGCTTGAAGCAATTACAGGTGGATGTGATCGGCGGCAGCGGTCAAAGAGAGGATTTTCTTCAGGCTATGATCGCCACCGCAGAGGACAGGCAAAGCCGCATATTTATAGACAACGCCCTGCGCCGCAGGGACTTTGAAGTTCTGCCTGCAGGCGGCTTGGAAGGCCGCACCCGGGCTATGCTGAAAGTTCAGGATGGCTGCGTCAATTTCTGCAGCTACTGCATCATTCCCTACACCCGGGGCCCCATCCGTTCCGCTCCCATAGAATTGGCAGTGGAGCAGGCGACGGCACTGGCGAACGCCGGCTACCGGGAAATCATTATCACCGGCATCGAAATCGCATCCTGGGGCGCTGATCTGCCGGGAAAACCCCACCCCGCCGAAATGATTACTGCAGTGTGCCAGGCTGTTCCCCAGCTTAGAGTTCGATTGGGTTCTTTAGAGCCCCGGATTGTTACAGAGGAATTTTGCATTCAGCTGAAGGAGCTTCATAACCTCTGCCCCCAATTTCACCTTTCTATGCAGTCCGGCAGCGACAGTGTGTTAAAAAGAATGAACCGGAAGTATGATACCTCCCGGTATTTGGAGAGCATCCGGCTGTTAAATGCGCACTTCCCCGGCTGCGCCGTTACCACTGATATGATCGTAGCATTCCCCGGAGAAACAGAAGAGGAATTTGCAGAAAGTCTTGCATTCATTGAAAAGTGCGGATTTTCGGATATGCACATCTTCCCCTACTCCCGACGCCCCGGCACACCGGCCGACAAAATGCCTATGCAGCACCCTAACGCAGTCAAGGAGCAGCGCAGCCGGGATGCCATTGCCGTAGCTGCCAAGATGTCGGAAAATTATCGGAAAAATCTTATCGGTTCCACTTTGGAAGTGCTGTTTGAAGAGCCGGACGGAGAATATTTTACCGGTCACGCCCCCAACTATGTGAAGATTTATGCCAAGGGCGAAAATCTCCACAACCAGATCCGGCAGGTGAAAATTACCGCATTGCACCAGGACGGTGTCATTGGTACTATCTGCTAAATAGAATTCATATCGCTTACGCTCATAAATTCAATGCTGAATGCTAAATGCTAAATGCTGAATGAATGTGTCGCCAAAAGCGACTATTTAAAATTATTTTCGAAGAAAATACCTCGATTCAGCATTCTACATTCTGCATTTTGCATTTGATTGTTTATCGGGCGTTAGACCGATAAACAATCATTTTAAAGAAGGGGGGATCCCATAAGTGAATCGCAAGAAAACTCTTTGGACGAGAAACTTTACCTGCATTACATTGGCAACTTTTCTATCCATTATCGGCGGAGAGGTTATGACTGTACCTCTGAGTCTTCTGGTTTTTGAGCAGACACAATCCACCATACTCTCCTCCATTATTTTTATCTGCGGAATTTTACCGGATGTTTTATTGTCGGTTTTAGTCGCTCCTTTTATCGATAAAGGCAACAAAAAGCGATGGATCATCGGGCTGGATGCTTTGATGGTGGTAATCTATCTGGTTATGGGATTTTGGATCGCAAATCACGCATTTAAGTACATCATTTATGTGATTTTAAGCTTGGTCGTTGGCACCATATCGGTTTTTTACCGTCTGGCTTACAGCGCCTGGTATCCCAGCCTGATCCCCGTTGGCCTGGAACAAAAAGGCTATGCCATCAGCGGAACCATCTATCCCCTGGTTACCATCGTTATGTCGCCTGTGGCAACCTTCCTTTACGAAAAGACCAGTATGCGTAATCTGTTCCTGCTTGTGGCTGCCATTAGCTTCCTTTCTATTTTGATTGAAAGCTTGATTCGGGAAAATCCCGCCAAAACACAACAGGAGCAGTCCTCCTATACATTACAGCAATACAAACAGGATATCAAAGAGGGATTCTCTTATTTAAAAAGCGAAAAGGGCATCCGAAACATATACACCTATATGTCCATCACCGGCGGCATATCGGAAGGAACTACCATCGCCATTCAAGCTTATTATCAAACCAATCCCATTCTGTCCGTAACTATGCTGGGATTTTTAAAGAGCGCAGAAATGATCGGCAGAGTGCTCAGCGGTTTCATACAGTATAGAATCACCATCCCACCGAAAAAACGCTACGGTCTGACAAAATTCGTTTATATCGTATATCAGATCGCAGACATGATCTTGCTTTTTTTGCCGTTTCCAATGATGTTAGCAAACCGATTTATCTGCGGAGGCTTAGGTACCGCCAGCGCCACTTTACGGGAAACTGCGGTGCAGTCCTATTTGCCGGAAAATATCAGAGCCAGGGTCAATGCCCTCTTCAGCGCACTTTTCTCTGTTGGCGGAATATTCTTTCAGATATTGGCAGGTGCTTTGGGAGAAATACTGCCATATCGCACCGTAATTTTAATATTGGGGTTCATCTCTTTGCTTGCCATCTGGGTTTTGATCATAATTCCCAGCAAAGTAAACCGGACGGTTTACGAAGCAGTCAGAGAATAAAGAAATGCCAAGGTGCTTCTTTTCAGAAGCCCTTGGCATTTTTTATTAGCTAAATAAGAATATTTAGTCAAGCTTGACCTCCAGGCCGTTGCGCACCTGCATAAACAGGCTTTCCATCAGCCGGGTGGTACTGCGGGGCAGGGCCACATAGTCCTTACCCTTATTCCAGGTTTCTTCGCTGGGGTATGCCACCGGGTCAGTTACAACTTCCTGATCCATATATTCCTTTGCTTCGGAAATGGGCGTGCCGTAGCAGATCCAATCCATATTGCCGCCGGCAAATTCCGGCTCGCACATAAAGTTGATGAACCGCTCTGCAGCTTCCTTATTCTCACTGCAGGTGGGAATGCACATTGCATCGATAAACCGGTTAAAGCCCTGGTGCTCCGGCAGGAAGAATTGCAGATGCTCATTTTCATCTGCCATAGTCAGGTAGTCGCCGGCATAATAGGGCGCAATCCAGGCTTCCTCATTTTCCATCAGGTCGAACACCTGGTCCATAATATACTGCTGGACCACAGGACGCTGGCGTTCCAGCTCCTTGGCGCAATTGAGCAGTTCCTGCTCATCGGTGGTATTGATGCTATAGCCCAACATACACTGGGCAATGCAGAAGGCATCCCGGGAATTATCGAACATCAGGATCTTTCCTGCATACTTCTCGTTCCACAGCAGCTCCCAGCCGGTTACATCTTCTTCGTCCACATACTGGTCGTTATAGATGATACCAACCGTACCCCAGGCGTAAGGCACGGAGTATTTATCCTCCGGGTCAAAAGCCTGACCCCGGAACTGGGGATCAATTTTGGCTGCGTTGGGAATATTGTCATAATTCAGCGGCAGGAGCATATTCTCCTGAATCAGACGATCCACCATATAGTCCGACGGAATGATCACATCCACGGTTATACCGCCGTTTGCCATTTTGGTATACATGGTTTCATTGGAATCGTAGGTTACATAGTTGACCCGGATATCCGGATTCAGCCGCTCGAACTCTGCGATCATATCAATGCAATCATCGTTGCCCTCAGAGATATACTGACCCCAATTGTATACATTGATGGTCACCCGCTTATCCTTTTCACAGCCGGTAAAGCAACAGGCAAGCATACACACAAGAATGAAAACAGACAAAATTTTCTTCATTTTCTGCCCCTCCCATTCTTCTGCTTGTCCTGGCGGCCTTGCAGCAGGTTCATTATGATCATCAGCACCAGAATCAGTAGGAACATCATAATGAACATGGCATACAGCTTGGGTTCGAGCTGCTTTTTGGTGTAGTTATAGATCTCTACGGGCAAGGTGATGAAATCCAGACCGGTCACAAAATAACTGATCACGAAATCATCCAGACTCATAGTGAACGCCATAATCGCACCGGCAATGATGCCGGGCATAATCTCGTGGATGGTCACCTTAAAGAAGGACTGCATTGGGGTGCAGCCCAAGTCCATCGCCGCATCGGTCAAAGCAGGGTTCATCTGCTGCAATTTGGGCATCACATTCAAAATAACATAGGGCAAATTGAATGTGATATGGGCAATCAGCAAGGTCCAGAAAGTCAGGCTTTCCTTTTGGCCCAGCAGTTTTGAGCCCACGAACACAAACAGCAATGACAGAGAAATACCGGTTACGATATCCGGGTTTGTCATAGGAATATTGGTCAGGCTCATAACCGCCTTGCGCATTTTCGGCTTCAGATTATAAATACCAACGGCAGAAAATGTGCCGAATGCCGTAGCAATAAAGCTTGCCAGGACAGACACCAGAATGGAGTTACCCAGCATTGTCAGCATAGAACGATCCTGGAATACCTCCACATACCGCATCAGGGTAAAGCCTTCAAATTCCGTGATATCTTTTCCTTCATTGAAGGATGCAATCAGCAGAACAAGCATCGGCGCGTACAGGAATACAAAGATCAAAATGGTGATCACACGGTTGATTTTTTTCATACGATCACCGATCCTTCCTCATCGCCGCCGAAACGATTGATGATTCCGGTGCAGACAAACACCAGCACCATCAGCAGCAGGCTCAAAGCTGCGCCCATATTGGGGTTATCACCCTGCTTGAACAGGCGCTCCACAATATCGCCAATGAGAATGGTTTCTGTGCTGCCCAGCTTATTGGAAATATAGAAGGTAGACACCGCAGGCACGAATACCATAGTCATACCGGAGAGGATTCCCGGCATAGACAGAGGCAGGATCACCCTGGAGAACACCTTGGCGCTGTTGCAGCCTAAATCTTCCGCCGCTTCGATCAGGCGGGGGTCGATCTTAACAATGATGGCATACAGGGGTAAAATCATATAGGGTAGGTAGTTATAGACCATACCCAGCACCACCGCCGCCGGCGTTCGGATCAGCGGCAGCCTTGGCAGCCCGATGGATGCCAGGAAATTGTTGATAATGCCGGTATCCTGCAAAAGACCCACCCACGCCAAAGTGCGCAGCAAGAAACTCATACACATCGGCAGCATCACCAGCATATACAAAAACCGCTGGGTTGTGGGGTTGCACTGGGTCATATAGTAGGCTACGGGGTAGCCGATCACCAGGCAGATCACTGCCGAGATCAGCGAATAGAGAATGCTCCGCCCGAAGGCAGGAAGATAACGCACCAGCTTGCTCATATTATCTGCGGTGAACGCACCGGTTTCCACATCGGTGAGGGCATAGTACAGCACCACACCCAGGGGAACCAGGGTAAAAATCACCATCCACAGAATATAGGGCGTGCTGAGCATCAGCGACTTATTCTTCTTCATCCCCGGCATCCTCCGTCAGCTCATCGTACTCTGCGGAATAGGAGCTGTAGTCACCAAACATACCGGAATATTCGCTCTTATGCATAATGTGGATATCCTCCGGGTTCAGCCGGATGCCCACATTGGCGCCTTCAGGCTGATAGTCAGTGGTCTGAATCAGCCACTTGAAGCCCTTGAAGTCCACGATGATATCATAGTTCAGACCCTTGAAGGTGACGGATGTAACCGTACCGGTGAGGTGACCCTCTTCCGGGGGCACAAAGTCGATATCTTCCGGGCGGATAACCACATCCACCGGTTCATTGGGTTTGAAACCGGCATCCAGGCACTTGAAGGTTCTGCCGAAAAATTTCACCTTGTAATCTTCCAGCATAATGCCGTCCAAAATGTTACTCTCGCCGATAAAGTCTGCCACAAAGGCATTTTTCGGCTCGTTATAAATATCCTCAGGCTTGCCGATCTGCTGGATTCTGCCCTTATCCATAACCACAACGGTATCGGACATGGAAAGTGCCTCTTCCTGGTCGTGGGTGACATAGACAAAGGTAATGCCCATCACCTGCTGGATGCGCTTTAATTCATTCTGCATATCCTTACGCAAGCGCAGATCCAATGCTGCCAAAGGCTCGTCCAAAAGCAGCACCTTAGGACGGTTTACCAGTGCCCGGGCAATGGCAACACGCTGCTGCTGACCGCCGGACAGAGAATCGATGCGGCGATGGCCGTAGCCCTTCAGGCCTACCACTTCCAGCATCTCCTCCACCCGCTGGTGGATCTCTTCCTTGGGCAGCTTCGCCACCTTCAATCCGAATGCGATATTATCAAAAACATTCAGATGCGGAAACAGCGCATAACGCTGAAACACCGTATTGATCTGCCGCTGATAGGGCGGTACATCATTGATGCTTTTTCCATCAAAAAGCACCTTACCGGATGTGGGCTGCAAAAAGCCGCCAATGATCCGTAAGGTTGTGGTTTTGCCGCAGCCGGAAGGGCCGAGCAGTGTGAGAAATTCCTTATCATTAAAATAGAGATTGATCCCGTCAAGGATCCTTTCCCCGTCGAACTCCATAACAAGGTCCTGGAGTCTGATGAGTTCCTTGGACATTATCCTCCCCCGTTTCTATCATATTTTGACAAGTATACATATACCTTAAAACACCCCGGATGTCAATGTATTTTTCTGTTTTTACCGCCCAGTGAAAAATTTTACAAAAAATGGTTTAACTTCCCTAAAATCGGTAATACTGGACTACGGAGGTGCTTAACATGAGCAAAAACAAATTTAGCAGCAGCATCAGCGGTAAGGGCTACTACATAGCCCTGATCCTGTGTGCGGTTGCCATCGGGATTTCCGGCTATCTGTATTATAAAAACGCAAACGATACACCCCAGCAGCTGGAAAACCCCACATCGGATGTCCAGTCCCTGGAGGGAACAGACGATGGCATGGAGGTGGTAGCCACCCAGGGGCAGGATACCCCGGATGATGCTACCCAGCC
>JAZRLK010000097.1:0-7133 GCA_045646805.1 Faecousia sp. | reverse complement strand
AAAAATTGACAATTGACAATTGATAATTGACAATTATGGAGTCCGCAAAGCGGACAATTTTAAATCATTTCCGTAGGAAATACCTTAATTGTCCATTGTCCATTGTTCATTGTCAATTAGAGCGTTAGCGATATAAATTCTAATTTACATTTATTTAGAATTGTGCTAAAATCGCTGTATTACCCGATAGGAGTCAATTATGCGTATATTATTCGATTCTAAAAAGGAAGAATTCAAAACCCCTTTTGGTACGCTGTCTGTGGGACAAGCCTGCACACTTAATGTCCATATTCCTGCCCAGGTAGGGTGTATCAAGGCAGAATGTATTCTAAAGCCCGATGACGGCGGTGAAACGGTGACAGTACCGATGCATTGTACCGAAGAGCGGGGATTGTATCAGATCTTTTCCGGCACATTTGCGCTGGATAGACCTGCTTTGTATTTTTATTATTTTGTCATCACAAAACCGGATAGTTCCTTCCGGCTGTTTAAATATGGCGACGATACCAATATGGAAGCCGGTGACTGGTGGCAGCTGACCTGCACTCCGGCGGATTTTGTAACCCCCGATTGGGCAAAGGGCGCTGTGATCTACCAGGTGTTTCCGGACCGCTTTGCAAAAAGCGGAGAATGTGATCTGACTGGAAAACTCCAACCCTATTCTGTCCATAAGGACTGGAACGAAGAAGTAGAGTGGCAGCCAACTCCCGACGGAAAAGTTTTAAATAACGACTTTTTCGGCGGAAATTTCCGGGGTATCACGGAGAAAATGGACTATATCGCCTCTTTGGGTGTAACGATTCTGTATCTGAACCCCATCAGCAAAAGCTTTTCTTCCCACCGCTACGATACCGGCGACTACAAAACTCCCGACCCGATGCTGGGAACGGTGGAGGACTTCCGGGCTCTGTGCGATGCGGCTCACAGCAGGGGCATCAAAGTGATCTTAGACGGCGTGTACTCCCATACCGGCTCCGATAGCCTGTATTTTAACCGGGAAAATACCTTCCCCGACGTGGGCGCGTACCAATCTCCCGATTCTCCCTATTATAGCTGGTTCACCTTCTACCAGTACCCCAATAGCTATAACTGCTGGTGGAATTTTGATACCTTGCCCACAGTGAAAAAATTAGACCCTGCTTTCGTGGAGTATGTCATCACCGGCGAGGATTCTGTGGTTGCCTATTGGCTGAAGCAGGGTTGCGACGGCTTCCGCCTGGATGTTGCGGACGAGCTGCCCAATGAATTTATGGATATGCTGAAAAAGCGAATCCGCCAAATTCGCCCCGATGCGCTTCTCTTGGGCGAAGTGTGGGAGGATGCCTCCAATAAGGAAGCCTATGGTGTCCGCCGCCGGTACTTTGTGGACGGCACATTGGATTCCGTGATGAACTATCCCTTCCGCACGGCAATCCTCAATTACCTCAAAGGTATTGATGACGGCAGCAGCTTGAAGCAAACGGTTATGACCATTTTGGAAAACTATCCGCCCCAGGTGGTTTCTTGTAATATGAACCTACTGGGCACCCACGATACTGCCCGGATCCTCACCGCCTTGGTAGATGATTTTGACGGCAGCCGGGAGGAAAAGGCAAAACGGCATTTGAGCCCGGAACAGAAGGAGCTGGCTTTGTCCCGGCTGTATCTGGCATCCGTCTTGCAGTATATGCTCCCCGGCAGTCCCAGCCTGTACTATGCGGACGAAGCCGGCATGGAGGGCTATAAAGACCCATTCAACCGCCGCACCTACCCCTGGGGCAGGGAAGACGGGGAACTTTTAGAGCATTTCCGCAAGCTTGGCAGCCTGAAAAAACTGCCTGCCATCAAGCTGGGAGAAACAGAATTCTTGCAAGCAGAGAATGGAAAACTCCTGTTTACCCGCTGTGCAGACGGACAAACTGTCAAGATTTATGTAAACCATACCCCCTGTAGTTGGGAAATTCCGGCAGGAAACGTCCTGTACAGTAAGCACCTGCAAAGTATTGCCCCCAATTGCCTCCGCCTGGACAGCATGGGCTTCGCCATCGTCCAGTTGTGAGCACTATCCGTAATGTGTCATTGCGAGCCGCGGTGGCGGATTTGAAAGCTTTTTCTAAAGAAAGGGGACTGCGAATATTGGAAATCGAGAAGTTTATCAGCGGCTATTGCCGAAATACCGATGAAAGCCGAATGGTCTGCGTGGTAACGGAGAATGGCAAGCTGATCGAGGTTGATTGTTCCTACGAATGCTGCCCCTTCACCGCCGATTGTACCGTCGCCCAGTCCATCCGGGAAATGTTAAAATGATACAAGGGAGTGCTGCAAAATGTTGCAGCACTCCCTATAACTATGTGTTTGTCTACATCCTGCGGATGTAGGGGCGGATATTATCCGCCCGCGGGCGACTAATAGTCGCCCCTACGGATTCTACCGGTAGATTTGCGCATTTTGCAATACGCCCTTAAACCGTTACTGAATGGTTACTGTTTTATTTTGGTGATCAATTTCTATACGCACATTGGTTCCTATAAACCTTAGAACACAGCGCAAATTCAAACTATCTATATAGAGTTCTTTGGCTGCAGCCTTTGTGTACAATGTGCTTCCGGGGGCAGGGATGATATAATTTCCGTTACTTCCTTCCTTTACCATAGTTTGATCGGAAAGGTCGAGGATGTATTTACTGCCGTTGCAGGTGATTTCTGCGACGGTATCAGTGATCCAGTTGACTTGTGCTCCGTAGCACTTCAAAATGGCGGTAAACGGTAAATACATGTCCTTGAAAATGCCGATGATATTCTGGGATGTGATGTTGCTTCCTTGCGTAATATCCCGACCGGCAACGATCAGCTTGTAACTGGAATGACTGCTGTTATCCGGTGTAGTTACCGGGGGCTCGGTTTCGGCAGGGTCATCTTTTACTTGGCCTGAAAAATGGCGATAGCCTACGATTATTGCATCCTTGGGGTCAAAATAATCCTCTGAATTGCTGCTGAATCCGGCAGCCAACCAGGTCTGGTCGAATGTAATGTCCTTTGAATTGCTCAGAACAATATAGGTCGTATTCTTTGCAGCATTGTTCATCCTGCCTGTAACCTCCAGCCGGTAAGCGTATTCGTACCCCTCACTGTGCCATTTTCCGTCCGCAAGCTGATAATGGTTATGGGTGTAAATGAATTCCTCTTTTTCCATCAGGATTTCTATTTCTTCAGGGGGAGTTTTTGCATATACCAACATACAAGTGGGCTGGCTGACAGATTCCGTCACATTTTCTTCATCCGCGGGGATGTTCTCCTCAAAAGCATGCTGCAAGGATGCATCAAATGTGGTGCAGTTTTTGATCTGCTCGTCGGGGACGGCAAGGGTAATAAACCAGCCGGCCATAGCGGTGTCTACCGCCTCTGCACCGGTGGTTTCCTTAATATTGACGCAGAAAGTGCTGTCATTGAATATCACGCCCTGTACGCCGAAACGGTGGGTGGAGTTATTTGCACCTACATACACCAAAACTAAGCTATTGTCAGCAAAGAAGGATTCATCGTAGTTTGCGGTGACCTCATTGAAAGAGGGAACTTCGTCATAGCCCCTGTCCATGGTATGGTACTGCCCATAGTGCTCCTTGAACCGCTCCAATTCCTGCAAGGTATCAAATTTGTAGATGGGAAGATGCTGCACACTACTGATATACATTTTATCTCGATTCAGTCCGCCAACATAGATCGTACTGCCTTCCGACCAATTGGCATAGGAAAGGGTAGTTTCTATAATGGGATTATCCGCATTGGGAACACCCGACCAAAATAGCTCAGCCAGCTCTTGTTGGTATGTTTCGTAGTAGTCCATAGGACGACTGGAATAAACCGGGACAAGAGGACAAATTGTAACTTCCTCTTTTGTGACCTCGCCATTACTAATGTAATACGATATGATAGTTTGCATTACACCGAGAGCTGTCGCATTTTTCTCGAGATCCCACAACTCCTGTTCCGTATATGGTGAATTTCTACCCGGAAGCAAACCGCAGGAATAGGAGTTTTCGTTCGTTTGCCAGATATAAACCTCCAATCCCTTTGCTGTAGGTAAATCAAAATACATAGGCCAGTTTAGCTTGAGAATCTCCAAATCCATCAAGATCAATGCATCTTCCGGCAATTCCTCTTCAACCACAGGGGATTGCGCAATACTGTTATAAATGGTTTTTGCCTTTGCTGGGTTCAGAACTCTGTAACTAAATGTTGGTTTGACTCCGTTATCTACCCAAACAGAGGTGAAAGTCGAGTTGAAGTGAATAAATACGCCAGGAATATGAGAGTATATGCTTGGCCTCGCATCTTGGGCCGATTGCAGTACGATGGTATGACGCTTACTTCTGTCTTCACTTCGACTGATAGAAGTTTCTTTTTTGGAAATTGGTATATCCACAAGTTCTGTCAATAATTCCTTATTGGCGTCAACGCATTTGTAGCCTGTTCCATCTGAAACAAGAACACGGACCGTATTATCGGCAGTTGTACTTAGATTTAGAAACTCAATGTTTTTGAGTTGGTTAGAAGCGGGATTTGTAAGGAAACAAACTCCTACAACAAGACTGATAACAATGGCAACGATTATAATCCAAAATGCCGGTTTTTTGTAATTGAGGACGGATTTAATTCTGTTTTTCACACTGACTTCCCCAAAGGCCAACGGACAGGCGGCGATCATACGTCGGTTCACACTGCAAGTCAGAAGTGCTTGAGAGTAGTCTGCTTTTTGCTCCGTGTCCATTTCTTTGATAACCTTTTCGTCGCAGGCAAGCTCAATATCCCGGCACAGCAGAATATATCCCAGCCACATCAGGGGATTGAACCAGTGGATGCTCAAAAGCAAAAATCCCAAAGGCTTCCACCAGTGGTCTTTTCTGCGAATATGGGCATTTTCGTGAGCAATCACATGGGACATGTCCTGTCCGCTTATTTGGAAAGGCAGATAGATTTTCGGTTTTATAATCCCAAGCACGAAAGGGGAGACCACATTCTCACTTTGGAAGATGTTATCCTGCAGCAAAACCGCCGTGCCGATCTTTCTTTTTACACGCCAATAGCTGATAATTGTGTAAATAAGCATAGCTGTCATACCGGTGATCCATACAATTGCCGCAAGGGGAATCCAAATTTGCAAAGGATTGATGCTTGCTCCCGGTGTAGGGGCAAAGGACTCGCTGATGATGGGATTTACAGCGTTGTTAAAGACGGGAACACCGGTGTGAACTTCCGGTGTGGCATCCATCATAATTTCCGGGCTGATGGTTTCGGCGCTGGGGATCAGGCTCAATGCACTTTCAATAGAGAAAGGGCAAATCAACCGCACAGCCACAATGCCCCAAAGGACAACGGTGATCCACTTCGGCGCTTTTTTCAGCACCAGCCGCAAAAGCAAAACCGCCAGTACGATCCAGCTTGCGGAAATGCTCATATTGACGATGGTTAAGAAGAACTCTGTCATTTGGATTCTCCTTTCCGGTAGCGGTCGATCATCTGCTGCACTGCGTCAATTTCAGCATCAGAAATTTTGTGATGCTTGGTAAAGGCCGCAACAAAGGCAGGTAATGAGCCTTCAAAGGTCTTTTCTACCATTTCGTTGATCTCCGCAGCCTGCACCTGATCTTTGCTTACAAGGGAAGTGACCACGGTGTTTTCGTTTTTCAGCACGCCCCGTTCCGACAGCCGCTTGATCACGGTGTAGGTGGTGGTGGGCTTCCAGCCAAGCTGCTCCTTGCATAGCGTAACCAGTTCGCTGCTTTTCACCGGCTCGTGTTCCCACAGAATCAAACAAAACCGATACTCACTTTCAAATACCTTCGGTGTTTCCATAAAGCCATTCTCCCTTCTCTAATGCATTAGAGTACGACTAAACTCTAACACATTAGAGTACCGTTGTCAACCCCTAAAAAAGTAGGGGCGGCAATCTGCCGCCCGCAAGCAAAGATTTGTCCCCCTCAAAACGAGGGGGACAAGATTTGATTTTTTAATTCATCAGCTTACAAACAAGCGCAGTATACTCTGCCGGGTCTTCAAGAGGCAGGTCTGCCAGCAGCTTTGCCTGGCAGGCAAGGAGCTTTGCGTAATCCTTTGCCTTTTCGGTGTTGCCGATCATAGCCTTTTCCATAGCCTGCACAGCAGGATGCTCGGGGTTCAGCTCCAGAATTCTTTGGCTGGGGAAATTGAACTCCGGGTTTACCCGTTTCATATACTTTTCCATTTCAAAGCTCATACCACCTGCAGGTACCATGCAAACCGGCATATCGCCCAGTTCGCCGGAGAGCCGCACTTCGGTGATCTCTTCACCCAGAGAATCCTTAACAAAGGAAAGAAGACCCTGCAGCTCCTCAGATTTCTGCTTCAGCTGCTCTTTTTCTTCCTCGGTCTGCAGACCCAGATCCTCCGTAGCTGCATTGCAGAAGGACTTTTCTTCGTAGGTCATCAATGTCTGGGGAACAAACTCGTCCACCTCGTCGGTGCAAAGCAGAACATCATAGCCCTTTGCGGTCAGCATCTGTACCTGGGGCAGCTTGCCCAGCCGGTCGGCGCTTTCACCGGAAACATAGTAGATCTTTTCCTGACCTTCTGCCATATTCTCGGTATACTCTTTTAAGGAAATCAGCTTGCCTTCCTTGTTGCTGTAGAACAGAAGAAGATCCTTCGTTGCATCCTTGTGTGCGCCGTAATCGGCAACTGTACCGTATTTCAGCTGCCGGGCAAATGCGCCGTAGAAGTTTTCGTAATTCTCCCGGTCATTTTCCAGCATAGCTGCAAGCTCGGATTTGATCTTCTTTTCAATGCCCTTGGCAATGATCTTCAGTTGACGGTCGTGCTGGAGCATTTCCCGGCTGATGTTCAAGGAAAGATCCTGGCTGTCCACAACACCTCTAACAAAGCTGAAGTACTCCGGCAGCAGATCCTCGCAGGATTCCATAATCATAACGCCGGAAGAATAAAGCTGCAGACCCGGTTTAACAGGCTTCGGTTAATAGGCGAAGGGAGCTTTGCCGGGGATATACAGCAATGCCTTAAAGGAAACGTTGCCCTCTGCACTGAAGGAGATCACCTTGGCAGGCTTGTTGTAGTCAAAGAACTTTTCCCGATAGAAGGTGTTGTACTCGTCCTCAGTTACAT
>JAZRLK010000096.1:0-38014 GCA_045646805.1 Faecousia sp. | reverse complement strand
TTTTATTTTTCGTTCTCGCAATTTCGACATGATTCTTGTTTTGACTATGATATACTTAAAATGCAGCTTACGGGACTGCAAAATATCATATTGCTGAACGAATACGCTTGTGTTTATGAAATGATGTTGTAAGATGCTATATCTTGCAATACGTTATATTTGGTCATTACCGGAGTTTGGACCGGTAATGATTACGTTGAAATTGTGTTACGAAAGGAGAAATGACTCTGCAGCATTTTTTAATGTTCAATTGGAAAGCGCTCCTTTATATTGTTTTGCCGCCATCCTATTCGTTCAGGATGGCGGCATTTTGTATGTAAAAACGATAGGAAAGGAGGTTCTTTATGGCGTTATCAAATTTGCTCAATCAATATCCGCCTGTTCTGTCTGTGAAACAGGTGGCTGAAATTCTATCTGTAAGTCTGAACACCGCTTATATGTTAATTCGATCTAAGCAAATACATAGCATCCGTGTAGGACGGAGTTATCGTATTCCTTTGGATGCCGTTATAAAATATCTTAGCGACCGCTAATTTGTTGAAAAACATACTGCCTAAACCGTAAATATATACGCAACGGTTAAAAAGCAAAAAATACAACAGGGGCAGTTTGCTCATCCACGATAGCACAACTGCCCCGGAAAGGCAGGAAAATATGGCAAGAAAAACCGCAGCCGGCAACGGCACAATCAGAAAGAAAACAATTATGCGAAAGGGCAAGCAGTACACCTACTGGGAAGCCCGATACACGGAAGGCATTGATCCCGGCACCGGAAAACAGATCCAGCGCAGCATTACCGGTAAAACCCAGAAAGAGGTTGCTCAAAAGCTCAAAGCCGTAACCATATCCATTGATGATGGTACATACACAGCTCCAAGTAAAATGACCGTTGGACAATGGTTGGATATTTGGACTGCGGAATACCTGGGAGCAGTCAAGCCCCGCACTGTGGACTCCTACAAATCCAATGTAAAAAACCATATAAAACCCGGCCTGGGCGCACTAAAGCTGGATTCTTTGAATGCACATATGATTCAGAGCTTCTACAACGGCTTAGGAGAAGAAAAGAACAGCAAAGCAGGAGTATCTCCCAAAACTGTAAAAAACATCCACGGCGTGCTGCACAAGGCTTTACAGCAGGCTGTGGCCAATGGGTATATTCGGTTCAATCCTGCAGATGCCTGCATACTTCCCAAAATAACAAAGAAAGAAATACAGCCGCTGAACGAAGATCAAATCGCATCTTTTCTGCAAGCAATTAAAGGGCATCGTTTTGAAGCTCTGTTTATTGTTACACTGTTTACCGGAATGCGTGAAGGCGAAGCTTTAGGACTTTTATGGGATTGCGTAAATCTGGAAAAGGGCACGATCACTGTAAACAAGCAGCTGCAAAAGATCAGGAGCAGCCAAGGTGAATATACCTTAGCTCCAACAAAAAATGGAAAGGGTCGATCCATCACAGTGGCACCATCCATTGTAAAGTTACTAAGGAATGTTAAGAAGACTCAACTTGAACACCGGCTCCGGAATGGTGCGTGTTGGGAAAACACCGGCTTTGTTTTCACGGATGAACTGGGACATCACCTGAAGCACCAAACAGTATACTTAGACTTCAAGAAAATTATGGAGCAAATCGATAGCCCAAACACGCGCTTTCACGATTTAAGGCATTCCTATGCCGTAGCATCCATCCGTTCCGGCGATGATATCAAAACAGTTCAAGAAAATTTAGGTCACGCCACGGCCGCATTTACACTGGATGTTTACGGCCATGTAACAGAACGAATGAAGAAAGAAAGCGCAGACCGTATGGAGCAATTTATCAAAACAGTGAGCGGATAAGGGAAAACATAAGGGAAACACGTTTTTTCTGAAAGCAAATCAGCAACATTTACCGCCGAAAAAAGCAACAAATAAAAAGCAAAAACCCTGTATTCATAACGAATACAGGGCTTTTCTTATGGTGCGCGAGGCGGGACTTGAACCCGCATGCCCGGAATGAGCACTAGAACCTGAATCTAGCGAGTCTACCAATTCCACCACTCGCGCATATTGCATAAGCTGTTGCTCAATGCTTGAGTATATTACCACGCAATATTGAATTTGTCAACATCTTTTTTTCATTTTCTGATAATTTTTTTAGTTGTACAAAATCTACTCTCTTAATCCTTGTAATATAGCATACAGTGGCAGTAACCGGTATAGTCGGGATCTGCAATTTGCTCCCGAAATTCCTTGCAGATACATTTATTTTCCTCTGTTCGTTCCCGCCGGCAAGGGCAATAGCCGCCCGTCTGCTTTAGGCCATCCCGAATCATCTTTACCATCTCTTTATCATCATTTAATCTGACTGCCATATCCGCTCTCCCCTTTTCTTTATTTTTATCAAAATATCATATTTTCAGTTTTTATGCAATGAAAAAATTGCAAGAAATATTTCCTTCCATTTTAATCGTAAAAGTGATATAATGAAACAAATATCTTCAGGAGTTACGATTATGGAATTTCTGCCTATTTGCAAACAGGATATGATAGACCGGGGCTGGGCACAATGCGACTTCGTTTATGTTATTGGCGATGCCTATGTGGATCACCCGTCCTTTGGTCATGCCATTATTAGCCGAGTGCTTGAAAAAGCCGGTTATTCTGTGGGAATTATCTCCCAGCCGGATTGGAAAAATCCGAAATCCATTGATATCTACGGCAGACCGCGGCTTGGCTTTCTCGTAAGCGGCGGCAATATGGATTCTATGGTGAATCATTATTCCGTTTCCAAGCATAAGAGAAAAACAGATGCCTTTACTCCCGGCGGCGTAATGGGAAAAAGACCGGATTATGCGACCACAGTTTACTGCAACTTAATTCGCCGCACATACAAAGACATTCCCATTCTGATCGGCGGTATTGAAGCCAGTTTGCGTCGGCTTTCCCATTACGACTACTGGTCCGAGAGCATGAAGCGGTCTATCCTGCTGGATTCTCAGGCAGATATTTTGATGTACGGTATGGGCGAAAAATCCGTTGTGGAGCTGGCAGATGCCCTTAATTCCGGTATGGATGTCAAGGATATTACCTATATCGACGGCACAGTTTACAAAACATCCGCACCGGATGACAGTATTCCTACGATCACCCTTCCTGCTTTTGATAAGATCAAAGAAAACAAACGCTTATACGCCGAAAGTTTTCACACTCAGTATAACAACTGCGATCCCTTTACCGCCAAACGGCTGATCGAGCCCTACGGAAAGGAATTTATTGTTCAGAATCCTCCCCAGAAGCCCTTGAGCCAGGAGGAAATGGACAGCATCTACGCCCTCCCCTATTGTCGAACCTGGCATCCAAGCTACTCCAAAGCCGGCGGCGTGCCTGCTATCGAAGAAGTAAAATTCAGCCTGGTCAGCAACCGCGGCTGTTTTGGCGCTTGCTCTTTTTGCGCTTTGACCTTCCATCAGGGACGAATTATCCAAACCAGAAGTCACGAATCCATTCTGCAGGAAGCAGAACTGATGGTTAAGGATCCGGATTTTAAGGGTTACATTCACGATGTTGGCGGTCCTACTGCTAACTTCCGTCATCCCGCCTGCGAGAAGCAGCTTTCCAAGGGTGCTTGCGGTGGGCGGCAATGCCTATATCCCACCCCCTGCAAAAATATGCGCGCCGATCATTCCGATTATATTGCACTTTTGAGAAAACTGCGGAAAATTCCCGGTGTAAAGAAGGTTTTTGTCCGCAGCGGTATTCGTTTTGATTATCTGCTTGCAGACAAGAAAGACACTTTTTTCAAAGAGCTTGTTCAATATCATATCTCCGGTCAGCTCAAGGTTGCGCCGGAACACGTTTCGGATGCTGTATTATGTCGCATGGGAAAACCCAGAAATGCTGTATACAATAAATTTGTGGACAAATACTATGCACTGAACAAGCAGTACGGAATGAATCAGTTTCTTGTTCCCTATTTGATGTCCAGCCATCCCGGCTCTACGATGAAGGAAGCTGTGGAGCTTGCTGAATACATTCGCGATATGGGCTATAATCCAGAGCAGGTACAGGACTTCTATCCCACACCGTCTACATTATCATCGGTCATGTACTACACCGGCCTGGATCCCCGTACAATGGAAAAGGTTTATGTTCCCACTGACCCCCACGAAAAGGCGATGCAGCGAGCCTTGATCCAATATCGTAACCCCAAAAACTATTATCTTGTCCGTGAAGCACTTATTAAGGCGCACAGAGAAGATTTGATTGGGTCCGGACCTAAATGTCTGATTCGTGCTGTGCCCCCTAAAGCGCCCAGAAAGGCTCCTCCAGCTCTTGTCAGAAAACCGCCATTAAAGAAGATGGGTGCCAAGACTGCTCCGGGCAAACGAAGAAAGTAAGTATAAAGGAACTTTTTTATGGCAAAACGAACCCGTAAAAACAAGAAAAGTGCATTGGCTGTATGGTGGCTATGCTTTATTCTGTATATCGGTCTTATGATATGGCTTCTGTTTTGCCGTTCTCAGGTATGGACCGAAGGTCTGTCCTATCAGCAGATGCTTTTAGAAAACATCAACCTGAAACCTTTCTACACCATCAAAAATTATATCAATGTAATTTTACATTACCCGGATTCCTACTACTATGAGCACTGCATAATCAATCTGATCGGCAATATTGTTATGTTTATTCCCGCCGGCTTTTTGCTGCCCAGAATCTTTGATCCTGTTCGTAAATTCTTTCATTTTTTACCCGTTGTGTTCATCGGCATTCTATTTGTGGAATTACTCCAGCTTTTTGCAATGGTAGGAAGCTTTGATATTGACGATATCATCTTAAATCTTTCCGGTATGATAGTCGGTTATCTGATTTTCTTATGCACAGTCAAAAAATAAGAACCTCACTGGGGTTCTTATTTTTTTATATCCGCATAGGCTGTTCCATATACTGCATATTTGAGGTGGTACTATGGAACAAAACAGCATTATTCTCCGGGGATCGTTACAATCAATCCCAAAATTCTCCCACGAAAATCATGGTCGACGATTTTATCGCTTTATACTGGAAGTACCCCGGCTTTCCGGCACGGTAGATCTTCTTCCGGTGGTCGTTAAGGAAAATATATTATTTCCTTTGGATCCCACTGCCGGTGCAATGCTCACGGTAAAAGGGCAGATCCGATCCCATAATTTACGCCAAAACGGATTGCGGCATTTATTAATATTCGTCTTCGCCACCGAACTAATCATCGAAGACGGTGAACCTATCAACGACGCAAATATTACCGGCACAATCTGCCGACCGCCAACATACCGAAGAACACCTTTAGGCAGAGAAATCTGCGACATTATGTTGGCTGTTCCAAGAGCGTTTCACCGTGCCGACTATGTTCCATGTATTCTATGGGGTAGAAACGCACTTGACGTATCGGAATGTCAAATTCGAGAACGAATTGCAATTCACGGTCGTCTGCAGAGCAGAATCTACACAAAGCAAACAGACGGCGGAATGATTGAACGAACCGCTTATGAACTTTCCGCTTTACAGGCTGAAATTTTAAATTTCGAGGATTCTGTTTTTCACGCCGGGAGCGGCGAATGAATCTTGCAATATTCCGGAATATTCTTTCCGCCGCTCCCAAAGCCACGCGGTCAAACAGGGTATGCCTGATTTCCGGATATCCAGCATACACACCTGTTAGCCCAACGGTTTCACAAAACCATCCTATTCTTCTGCGCTGTTTTCTGTGATAGCAATATTTCCTTCTTTTCAACATTATCTTTTTATGATATGATAAAGAAAAGGAGGTTGCACCGTGAACAAGAATGTACAATCCATAATTGATGTTTTAAAGCACAAATATCCCGACGCGCTGTGTGCCCTGCAATACGAAAAAGATTATGAGTTGATGATTGCCGTTCGATTGAGCGCCCAATGTACCGATGCCCGCGTCAATTTGGTAACGCCAGCCCTTTTCGAAAGATATCCCACTTTGCAATCTTTTGCTGAGGCATCTATTCCCGAAGTAGAAACCTACATCCATTCCTGCGGTTTTTACAGGCAAAAAGCCAAAGACATTGTAAACGCCTGTCAAATGCTGCTTCAATCCTACAACAGCAAAGTCCCCGGAACAATGGATGAACTTTTAAAATTACCGGGCATTGGACGCAAGACTGCCAACTTGCTGCTGGGTGATATATACGGTGTACCGGGAAGCATTGTCTGCGATACTCACTGCATCCGGATATGCGGTCGTTTAGGACTGTCTCAGGGTAAAGATCCGGAAAAAGTGGAACATCAGCTCAGAAAGATTCTCCCCCCAGAGGAAAGCAGCGATTTTTGTCACCGTATTGTTCTTTTCGGTAGAGATATTTGCACCGCCCGTTCTCCCAAATGTGATCGCTGCCCCCTTGCTCATCTTTGCAAGGAGTGGAATTCATAACATACATCCCCCCTTGTCCGCATAGATTGTACTATGGGACAAGGAGGGATTTTTCGTGAAAAAATCACCCATATTTTACAGCGCATTGATTCTTACAGGAGTCAATCTCTTATTGCGATTTGTATCAACATCATTTCAAGTCTATATATCCGGGAAAATTGGCGCAGAGGGCATTGGCCTACTGCAGCTTGTGCTTTCCGTTGGAGGTTTTGCGCTTACTGCCGGTCTTGCCGGAATCAGGACAGCTACAATGTATCTGACCGCGGCACAATTGGGTAAAAACAAACCGGAAAATATATCCCATACATTATCTGCCTGCGTGATATACAGTATTATTTGCAGCAGTACAGTTGCAATCTTACTAAACATCTTTGCACCGCGTATTTCCAGCGGTTGGATTGGAAATGCCCGCACCGCAGCAGCCATTCGTCTATACGCCGTTTTTTTACCGGTTTGTTGTCTGTGCGGCGTCATGACAGGATATTTTACAGCTGCAAGCAAGATAAAAACACTCGCAGCCGTTGAAGTTGCAGAACAAATTATTACAATTGGCGTCACTATGTCATTTCTTTGTCTTTGGTCAAAAAATGATATCATTCGTGCTTGTCAATCTGTTATTTTAGGCAGCGGCATTGGGGCTTGTTTGACATTATCCGCTCTTGTTATTTTACGGATTTATGAGAGAGCCCCGATTGGTCATTCCTTCCCCATCCGCAGGGATCTATTAAACACAGCCGTTCCATTGGCGATTGCAGACGATTTAAAAAACGGCATCAATACAATCGAGAATCTTATGGTTCCCAAAAGGCTTGCACTCTATGGGGCTGTTACCGCTCCTCTTGCCGCATATGGAACTGTATGCGGTATGGTTTTTCCCGTTTTAATGTTCCCGGCGGCAATTGTTTTTAGTCTTGCTGAGTTACTCATTCCGGAAATGGCACGGTCTAATGCCGCTAACAAGGCACATCGCATCCAGTATCTCAGCAAAAGAAGCTTGAGAATTGTTTTCCTCTATGGATGTCTTTTCGGCGGACTGCTTTTCATTTGCGCCATACCATTATGTCAAAAACTATATCAAAACACCAATGCCGGAAAACATCTGCAATTATATGCCATTCTTGCCCCGATGCTCTATTGCGATGCCATCATAGACGCAATGAACAAAGGGTTAGGGAAACAGAAAATATCCGTTCAATTTAATCTGCTTACAGCAATTTTAGATGTAGCTTTTTTATATCTGCTTCTCCCCCGCTACGGAATGCAGGGCTACTATCTCAGCTTTCTGATAACCCACATTCTCAACTTTCTTTTAAGTATCGGCTTATTACTGAAAACGGTAAACTTGAAAATACGCATAAAAATGCCATTTTTAACAATCTTATGCACCTTGGCATCAGTTTTTGCTTCAGCCATGATCACCAATATTTATTTCAAAACGATCTCTTTTGCCCTTCTCTTCTTCAGCCTAATTACATTAACCGGTGTCATCACCCGAAGAGACATACGATGGATCAAGGGTCTCATAAAAGCAAAATAAAATCCACCAATGCGATTTTTCAACATTGGTGGATCATTTATCAAAGATTTTTCAAAACTTCCAGTAAGAAGTTCCAGGTGCGCTCAGTGGAAGCAATATGAAGCCGCTCCCGGCTGGTATGAATATCCTGCATATCCGGTCCAATGGACACGCAGTCTAATCCGGGAAGCTTTTCAGACAGCAGACCACATTCCAGTCCTGCGTGAATTGCTACAACCTGGGGATCTTTTTCAAACATCTGCTGATAGGTTTGCACCATCACATCCCGCAGATGAGAATCTTTTTTATACTCCCAGGCAGGATAATCGCCCGTTTCGCTGTATGCTCCCCCGAACTTCTCTGCGAGGTCTTTTAAACTATTCAGCAAATCCCGCTTTTCCTGGTTGACACTGCTGCGGACAGCAAATGTAAGCCGCATTTCATCAGAAAGCTCTGCTACACCCAAATTCAGGCTTGTTTGCACAAGACCATCAATATCCTGGCTCCAAGCCTGCACGCCATTGGGAACAGCATTCAAAAGAGCAATGATTTTGGATGTGTCTTCAGTAGACAAGGCATTACCGCCCAGCGCATCCACATCATCACCACGAACAATGGCATCCGGTTCGTCAAATTGTTCTCGGATTTCCTTTTGCAGTGTTTCTGTAATCTCATTGATTCTTTCCAAATGCATACCCATTGCAACCAAGGTTACCTGACAGGATCTGGGAATGGCATTATCTTTGGCGCCCCCGGAAAAACCGGTCATACACAAGGGCATAATATTCTGCACCCGTTCCAGCAGGATACCCATAACCTTATTCGCATTGGCTCTGTTCTTATGGATCTCAACACCGGAATGACCGCCCTGCAGCCCTTCAACTGTTAACTTGATACACGGTCCGTATACTGCCCGGCGGGATACAGGAACCGTAATCGTCCCTCTTGCACCACCTGCACAAGATACTGTAAAAACGCCCTCTTCTTCAGAATCTACATTCAAAAGTGTTCTGCCTTTGAGCATAGAAAGGTCAATTCCGGCAGCACCGTACATACCGGTTTCTTCATCCACAGTAAAAACAAGCTCCAACGGCGGATGGGGAATTGCAGGGTCTGCCAGCAAAGCAAGACCATAGGCAACCGCAATGCCATTATCGCCGCCTAATGTTGTGCCGTGAGCAAATACCCAGGTTTCATCGTGGTCAACATTCAGGCCGTCTTTATCCATATCCAACGGACAATTCTCGTCCTTTTCGCAAACCATATCCATATGCCCTTGAATGATTACGGGCGCATGGTCCTCATAGCCGGCAGTACCGGGACAAAAAACAATGACATTATTCAAAGAATCCTGAATGTATTCAAGACCGTTCTCCCGGGCAACGGAAACAAGATAATCACTGATCATCTTTGTATTCCCGGATCCATGAGGAATGGAACAGAGCTTTTCAAAATAAGCAAAAACCTTTTGCGGTTCTATACCGGCAAGCTTAATTGCATCCATAAAATTTCTCCTTTAAAAATCTATAAACAAACCGCAGAAGGATGCCCTTCTGCGGTTAAATGTTTTTTAGGCGCCAACCTGAGCCAGCTGAACCAACAGACCCAAAGCCAAAGTCAGCAGAATCCAGACCAAACCGATCCATTTGGTTGCGGAAGTGAGCTTCTTATCAAGGCCACCGCCGTTCTTTCCCATATAAGTTTCGCTCTTGCCGGACAATGCACCGGACAGACCAGATTCCTTCCCGGACTGCATCAAAACAATGGCAGACAGAACAACACTGAGAATCACATCAATAATGGAAATAACAATAATCGCAATCTTCATTTCAAAACCTCCCTCCGCATCGGATCAACCGCGAATGCGGATTATTTCATAATAAGCCAAGCTATTGTAACACAAGGTTTTATAAATTTCAAGAGTTTATTTTAAAAAAACCAATTTTATTCGAAATTTATTTTGTAACCCAATTGCCTGTCGCTGCGCAGGTCAAATAGGCATTGATAAACGGATCCAGGGCACCATCCATAACTGCATTGACATTGGATGTTTCGCAGCCGGTACGGGTATCCTTTACCAAGGTATAAGGCATAAACACATAGTTACGAATCTGGCTGCCCCATTCAATTTTCTGCTGAACACCTTTAATGTCAGAAATGGTATCAAGGTGTTGACGTTCCTTGATTTCCACTAACTTACTGCGCAGCATACGCAAACAGTTTTCTTTATTCTGGAACTGGCTGCGTTCAGTTTGACAAGAAACCACGATGCCGGTAGCTTTATGGATCAAACGCACAGCGGAACTGGTCTTATTGATATGCTGACCGCCTGCACCGGAGGAACGGAACACCTGCATCTCATAGTCTTCAGCACGAATCTCAACATCCTGGGAGTCATCCTGGATATCGGGAATAACTTCAATTGCTGCAAAAGATGTCTGGCGGCGGGCATTGGCATCAAAGGGAGATACACGAACAAGGCGGTGAACACCGTTCTCACCCTTTAAAAATCCATAGGCATTTTCACCTTCGATCAAAATATCAGCAGATTTAAGACCTGCTTCGTCGCCTTCCTGATAGTCCATAATCTTATAATTATAGCCATGGGCTTCTGCCCAACGGGTATACATACGATACAGCATCTGGCACCAGTCCTGAGCCTCTGTGCCGCCTGCGCCGGAATGGAAGGACATCAGAACATTATAAGAGTCATAGCGGCCAGTAAGAAGGGTCTGCAGTCTGCAGCGCTCCATATCGGAAGCCAGCTTTGCATAGCCCTCTTTCAATTCATCGAGCATAGAATCATCATCCAGCTCCTCAGCCATTTCACAAATGGTGGTCAAATCATCCCAGGCAGAGCACATTTTGCGGTAGGATTCAATTTTATTCTCCGCAGATTTCGCCTGCATTACAATCTTCTGACTTTTCTCCGGATTATCCCAAAAGCCAGGCGCCTCCTGCATTGCCTGCAGACGCTCCAGTTCATTTTTCTGACCTTCAATATTCAAAGAATTGGAAAGGTCATCCAAAGCAGGCTTTATATCATTTAATTTCTGCTTATAGGAGTCAAATTCAATATTCATTGGTTTTTTACCCTCGTATTTCCTCAATTTCCGCAAATATTATACCCGATAGAGACTATTATGTAAAGAATAATTTTTAAAATGTGCGCCGATTTTCATTTTGAATATACAAAAACCTCTCTTGTCTTAACAACAAGAGAGGTCTTTCATATGGAGCGGGTGACGAGGCTCGAACTCGCTACCTCCACCTTGGCAAGGTGGCGCTCTACCGGATGAGCTACACCCGCGGAACAAAAAAGATTATATCAGAAATATACAATTTGTCAACAGTATTTTTTTAAAATTAACAAAATAATTTTCCGCATTACCGTCGATGCGTTTTCAATAGGATACTATAAGTTGACTTTCACGGGAAATATGGTAAAATACATAATAACAGTATAGGCAATATTCGGAGGAAAATATATGAAAAAAATTAAGTTTTTACTGGCACTTTGGGTTGGCAAAGCGTTGATGGTCTTTTGTAAAGTATTTGCCAAAGGCCGGGGCACAAATCTGCCCGGTGCAAAGGCCAATGCGATTATGCCCGATTTCATTCGCCATTTTAAGGGAATGGATATGGAAAAAGTGGTATTCATCACCGGCACTAACGGCAAATCCACTGCCAACAACATGGTTGTTCACGCATTGAGAAGCGCAGGCAAGACTGTTTGCTCCAATTTGGAAGGTGCCAATATGATTGGCGGTATTGCTACCGCTTTGATCCGTAATTCCACAATTTTCGGCAAGGCAAAGGCAGAGTATTTCTCCTTCGAAATTGACGAACGCTCTATGGAGCATATTTACAAGCACATTCCTGCCAAGAGGGTTTGCGTCACCAACCTGCAGAAGGATCAGGTTCAAAGAAACGGCGAACCGGATTATATTGTTCAAAAATTCAGAAAAGTTTTTAACCCGGATATGACCCTATTCCTCAATGATGGCGAACCCAGAGCAAAGGCTTTCGAAGATCTGACCCATAAAGTTGTCTATTACGGCGTTGGTAAAACAAAGTATACATTCGTCAAGGACAAGTTTTATGATGTAACAATGCCCTGCCCCAAGTGCAATGACAAGATCGTATTCGATTACTACAATGTGGACAATGTTGGTAAATTCCATTGCGCCGGATGCAGTTTCCGTTCCGAAGATAAAGTTGACTATCTTGTGGAAAACATTGATTTTTCTGACCGCAGCAGTTTTGACTGCAACAACTTCCGCTTCACCGTTACCAACAACGAACCTTTCTATATGTTCAACTATGCCCTTTGCATCGCCGTATGCAACCATCTGGGCATTTCCAACGACGAGCTGCAGAAGGGTTTTGCCAATTTCAAAAACATCAGCGGCAGAATGGAAACACTCAAATACAAATCCAAGACCTTAAAATACATCCGCATCAAGCAGGAAAACCCCGAAACCCTTCAAACTGCTCTTGACTATATCGCCAAAGATCCTACAGAAAAAATTCTGCTGATGGGCCTGGAAGAGCTTAAAGACTTTAAGCCCTACTACACCAACACCTTCTATGCTTTCGATGTGGACTTCGAATCCTTGAAGCAAAACAACATCAAGCATTATATTTGCTTCTCAGAGGCTGTCGCCTACGATACGGCCAACCGTATGCTATACGCCGGTATTGATCCGGAGGATATTTCCATTCTTCCCAACGACAGTGACGAAGCCATTCTGGGCGAGTTGGATAAGTTTGATGTGGATAATGTATACCTCATCACCTGGCTGAAGAAATATCACGAGCTGGAAAAATCCACGCAGCCTTACGCAGGAGAGAACTGATATGAACAATACTTTAAATATCACCTGGCTTTATCCCGACCTATTGAATCTTCACGGCGACCGTGGCAATCTTATGGCCTTCGAAAAAGCTGGCAAGAAAATGGGTCTTGATGTAAAAATAAACAGAATCGATACTTTTGCTCAGGAAATTGATTTTGTCAATTCCGACATTATCTTTTTGAATGCCGGAGAACTGAAAACTGTAGGTTCTATCGTTGAGAACATCAAAAAATACGGAAATGCTATCTATGATTATGTGGAATCCGGAAAACCTTTGATCGCCATTGGCACTACAGGCGCTGTTTTGATTGACAGTACCAAGCGTGCGGACGGAAGCATCATTCCCGGACTGGGGATTATTCACGCAGAGGCCATTGAAAGAAAAGCTATTTACGGCGATGATCTTCACTTTTCCCTTTTGGAAGATGCCGCATTTGAGCTGATGGCTGTGCAGATCCATTTGATCGACTTTGCGCTGAAAAATGAAGCTGATGCATTGGGCAAATTGATCTACGGCAAAGGCAACAACGACAACGATCACACCGAGGGCGGCAAGTATAAAAACGCTATTTTCACCAACGCACTCGGTCCTGTTTTTGTTAAAAATCCTTGGTACACCGAAAAAATTATCAATGAGGCATTAAAAGCAAAAGGTTTAGAGCCTGTCGCCCCCATTGAGGATGCATTTTATTCTGTTGAACACAATTCCTTCCAAACTGTAAAATCCTTTATTAAACAAAAAACGGAGTAACCATTATGTTTCCTTGTGTTGAAATTAAGCTTAACGGAATTTTACACAATTTGAATATTCTTAAAACAGCTTGCTCTGACAGAGGAATCTCCCTGTCTTTGGTTACAAAAGTTTTGGGCGGAAATCTGCAGTTGGTGGAACAAATTTTAAAACAAGGTCAAATCCATACCATTTGCGATTCTCGCATCCAAAATTTGATGGCATTTGAGAGTTTGCGTGCAGAAAAATGGCTGATTCGTTCCCCTATGCTCTGCGAAGCAGAGAGCGCTGTGCGATACGCTGATGTCAGTCTGAATACCGAACTTGAAATCATCAAAGCTTTAAATGACGCCGCATTGCAGCAAGGAAAAATACATCGTATAATTCTTATGGCAGAGTCCGGGGATCTTCGGGAAGGTTGCTATCCGGACGAATTGAACGCCTTGATGGATGAATGCAAGAAATTAAAAGGCATTGAAATTTTAGGTATTGGTACTAATTTAAGCTGTTTAAATGATACCGTTCCCAATCAGCAAAATATGACAGATTTTATTTCGACTGTTGAACAGCTGGAAAATCAATGTGGCAAATTGTTTCCTGTCATATCCGGCGGTGCATCCAGTTCCGCAGAAATGCTCTTTGCCAACGAACTGCCTTGCCGGATCAACAACCTTCGTATGGGCGAGGCTGTTTTCCTGGGAAATATTCCCGTCTACGACAAGCCCTTCCCGGGCGCAAAGGAAGATAATTTCATTCTCAAAGCTGAGATTATCGAACTTAAGAAAAAGCCCTCCTCCCCTGCCCTGTCGCCCCACAGTGCTGCAGGATTATCTGACCGAGCAATTGTTGCGCTTGGCAAGCAAGATATCTATTTGCCCGGTCTTTCCTGTGTTGATAAGAGAATTCAAATTGTCGGCGGCAGCAGCGACCACATCATTTTGGATATGACAAACTGCTGCGGAGATTATTCTGTAGGCAGCTGCATCGAATTCAAGATGAATTACAACTGTCTGCTTAACGCTATGACCTCCAACTATATCCATAAGATAGTAATATAATAAAAAAGTACCGAAAGGGCTTGCTGTCTGCATAGTGCAGGCAACAAGCCTTTTTGTATCAAGAAAACAGACCGGATGTCAAATCACATCCGGTCTGTTTTTTTAAGATTCTTTCGGAAGATTTTTCATAGTAAGGCCAATACGCTTGCGCTTTTCGTCCACTTCCAAAACCATAACTTTTACAATATCACCAACCTGCACCACTTCGGAGGGATGACGGACTTTATGGTTGGCAACCTGGGAGATATGAACCAGACCATCCTGGTGCACGCCGATATCCACAAACACACCGAAATCGATTACATTACGAACCGTTCCGGACAACACCATACCAACTTTAAGATCTTTCATCTCCAGAACATCAGTACGAAGGATGGGCGCAGGCAATTCGTCACGGGGATCACGACCGGGCTTCAAGAGTTCCTTGACCACATCCTGCAATGTGGGAACACCAACGCCGCAGAAATCTGCTGCTTTTTCCGGACCAAACTGTTCAAAACGATCGCCCAATTCAGCGATATTACCGGAAGATACATCTTTCGGGTCATAACCGCAGAGTGTCAGCAGCTTACGAGCCGCATCATAGGATTCCGGGTGGACACCGGTATTATCCATAATTTCTTTACTCTCCGGCACACGGAGGAAGCCGGCGCTCTGCTCATAGGCCTTCGGTCCCAACTTCGGAACTTTTTTCAGCTGACTGCGGGAAGTGAACGGGCCATTTTCTTCTCGGTAGATGACAATATTTTTTGCGGTTGTTCCGTTCAGACCGGATACCTGCTGCAAAAGGCTTGCCGATGCTGTATTCACATCCACACCAACAGCATTTACACAATCCTCAACCACGCCGCCCAGGGCCTCATCAAGGCGTTTCTGGGGCATATCGTGCTGATACTGTCCAACTCCGATGGCCTTCGGTTCGATCTTTACAAGCTCAGCCAGCGGATCCTGCAAGCGGCGGGCAATGGATACTGCGGAACGAAGGTTTACATCGTAATCCGGGAATTCCTCTGCAGCCAATTTAGAAGCGGAGTACACCGATGCGCCTGCCTCATTAACAATCACATAGCTAACACCAGGGAGATTGCGCAGCATTTCCACAGTCATAGCTTCTGTTTCACGAGACGCTGTGCCATTGCCAATAGCAATGTGCTTTACATCGTGGCGGCGAATCATTTTGCTTAGAATCTCGATAGCTTCTTCTTTTTTGCGCTGAGAAAAAGTGGGATAAACCACATTGGTATCCAAAACTCTGCCGGTTTGATCAACTACCGCAACCTTACAGCCATTGCGGTATCCGGGATCCAGACCCATTGTCACAAATCCTTTGACCGGACGCTGCAGCAGCAAAGGCTTTAAGTTCAGCGCAAAGTTGGCAATGGCAGATTCTGCTGCACGGTCTGTCAGCGTGCTGCGCATTTCCCGTTCTGCACTGGGCGCAATCAGACGGTCATAGGCATCTTCCGCTGCGGCTTTTACAAACTGACTAATATTTGCTGTGGGTTTTAAGGCACAACGACACACCAAAGCCTGACCTTCCACACCAGGAAGCGCAATGGAAACTTTAAGAAAATCTTCCTTTTCTCCGCGATTGACAGCAAGGATTTGATGGTTCTGCAGCCGGGAAACAGGAGATGTGAAGCTATAATAAAGCTGATAAACACTTTCTTTTTCAGAGTCAACCGCCTGAACAGTTATGACAGCCTGACGCTCCATTTTCTGACGCAGAGCCTTACGGATATCCGGATCATCGGAAATCATTTCTGCAATAATATCCGATGCTCCAGCCAGAGCATCTTCTACTGTTTCTACACCCTTTTCCGGGTCAATAAAGTCTTGTGCGAGCAAAGCAGGGTCCTCCCCTGTTTGGGCAAAAATTGCAAGTGCCAAAGGCTCCAATCCTTTTTCCTTTGCAACCGTTGCTCTTGTGCGCCGCTTTTGCTTATAGGGACGGTACAAATCCTCCGCCTCTGCCAAAGTCACCGCAGCCATAATCTGCGCTGCCAACTCTTCAGTCAGTTTGCCCTGACCCTCAATAGAACGGATGATCTCTTCTTTGCGTTCAGCAAGATTGCGCAGATACTGCAGTCGGGTTTCCAATGCACGAAGGGTGGTATCATCCATACTGCCGTGGAGTTCTTTTCTATAACGGGCAATGAATGGAATTGTATTGCCTTCATCCAGAAGTTCCACTACATTTTTAACATATTCTTCTTTTTGCTTAAGTTCAAGACTTAAAGCAGCAATGATGTTTTCCATAAGACTCTCCTGTGTTTTTTGTTTTCAATATTATACCATATTTAATTTTATATGACAATCGTTCAAAGGGAATTTTTTACAATTCAATCCCTATTTTATTGGGTTTGACAATTACCATTGTTGCCGTTATAATAAAGATAGAATCTTCACAGGAGGTTGCAATATGGAAAAGAAAATCATTACAATCAGCCGTGAATTTGGCAGCGGCGGACGGACGATCGGACACAAGGTTGCCGAAAAATTAGGAATTCCCTTCTATGATAAAGAACTCGTTGACCATATTGCTATGGAGTCCGGTTTTGCTCCGCAGTATGTGGAAGAGCACGGCGAACACTCCCCCGGCAAAAGCTTTTTCTCCTATGCATTCGCCCATCAGGGTGTTCCCGGCGTGATGAACGGAATGTCCACTGCCGATTTCCTTTGGAATATTCAATGCAGTGTGATCCTGCAGTTAGCCGAACAAGGTCCCTGTGTGATCGTCGGTCGGAATGCTGACTATATTCTCAAAGACAGAAAAGACTGCCTGCATACCTTCATCCACGCGGATATGGATTTCCGTGCTGATCGTATTGTTCGTCTGTACGGCGAATCTGAAAAAAGTCCCGAAGCTCGCCTGCACGAAAAAGACAAACGGCGCAAGGTCAATTATCAGCACTACACCGGCCGCACATGGGGCACTGCACAAAATTATGATATTAGTCTAAACAGCAGTACTCTTGGAATCGACGAATGTGTGGATATCATCGTCAAACTCGCACAGGGAAAATGATATACATAGAAGTCCCACGGCACGAACTGCCGTGGGATTAATTTATTCAGATTCACGGATATTAATATTCACACCATTGACTTCTACATTGTCATCAGCGTTGATCAAAATGTATTTCACACCGCCAATTACCCGGGTTTCGATCAGATCGCTGCACTCCGGTTTGACGGTAATGGTAACATCCGGAGTCTTCACCTCAAAGCGGCGGTCATTGATGATATTCTTGGGATGAAGCTGGGCATCATTTCCGAATACCTCGTCAAACTCCACGCTGAACTTTGCAACCTTTTCCTGGGATACGCCGGAAGATTCCAATGCAGATTTTACCTGCTCCTTATTGACAAGAAGCGGATCGGCAACTTTGCTCTCCTTGTGGACCTCAATAGACTGGCAAAGCTGCTCGTGAACGGTCTGCACAACGGAAAGACTGCAATCTTCCCCTACCGTACGGGTAAGCAAGGCTTCAAAGGATGTCTTTTGCTCTGCTGCAGGCTTTGGAGGCTCCACCTTAAACAAAGCATCCACTACATTTTCGTAGATCTTCTTTGCGCTTCTTGTATAGAATAAAGCGCCGTAGATATTAGTTGCCCGGTTATCGAATGCCGGGAACAAAAATCCAAGTTCGGGAGCACAGGCAACATACTGGTTTGCACCGTCGTGGAACTCTTTCTGCTGGGCGTCATAGCACAAATTGGCTTTTGCCAATTTCACAGGGCAAACAGCACACTGCATATATGTATAAGTTTCATCGGATGCATCTGCCTGGAACTCAGAATCCTTACTTTTAAAGGGGACATCATAGCTGTCAACAGCCAAAAGGATCAGATAATTTTCATCAAAACTCACATAGTCGATAATCTTTTGATAGAGCTCCATACGAAGATTTTCATCTTTTAAACCGGAAGCCCGTAAGTCCATCAGCAATTTATGCTCCGGACTACTTGCCACCTGAGAAGTGCGGAACGCAATATCAATCAGATTCTTACCCAATCCGCCGGACAATGTGCGCTTGAAAAGAGTAAAATACTTTTCTGATTCGTTTTCCGGCATAGTACCGATGCTCTGCCGAAATTCGGAAATGATCTCCTTCTGAGTATTCACATAGCAGCCATAAAGCGCTGTCATATTACTGCGATCACGCCGGGTTCTGCGGCGGATCTCACCAATTTCTTTGATATTCATAAAAACCTCTATATTCTGGCTTTACACCGGTGCAAAAGCACCGGCGTATCTATTATTTAGAATTTAACAGGCACTTGCCGTTCTTTACAAAATATTCTATACCGGAATAGACCGTTGTGATTACGATAACAACATTCACGGTCAACCGAATCCAATCCACATCAGGAAATGCAATCATAAAGCACAGACCGATCATCGTTGCGGCAGTCTTAATCTTTCCGCTCCAGCCGGCTGCGATCACAGTGCCGTTACCTACGGCTACCAAGCGCAAACCAGTAACTGCAAATTCTCTGGCCAGTACAATCATAAGAACCCAGGAGGGCATAAGCTCCCATTCGCAAAAGATCGTCATAACCGCAATAACAAGCAGTTTGTCCGCAAGAGGATCCAAAAACTTACCAAAATCTGTGATCTGATTGTATCTTCTCGCAATAAAGCCATCTGCATAATCAGAAAGACTGGCAAGAATAAATACTCCCAATGCAATCCACAGCCATACACTGTTATAGCTTCTTTGACTCAAGTACATCAAAACCATAACAACCGGAATAAGAAATATCCGGACCAATGTGATTTTACTTGCAGTTGTCATAACTTAATCCTCCATCAGATAACCGGATAGGTCTCCGTCAATCACGGCATCTATGCAAACTTTCACAAAAGAACCTTCAGAAACAGGCTCTTCTGCTGCAATCCATACTCTGCCGTCGATATCTGGAGAATCGGCATAAGTACGGCCAAAATATTGCTCAAATTCCTCATCATAACCGTCGATCAGAACATCCACCGTTTTCCCAATCCAAGACGCATTGTAATCATCCATTACAGCAGATTGCAGCATCTCCACAGTTTGCGCACGGCTGCAGGCTGTTTCCCAGTCACAATGGTCCATCTCGGCAGCAGGTGTTCCCTCTTCCGGAGAGAACGGAAAAGCGCCAACTCTTTCAAGCTTTTGCTCTTTGAGAAATTCGCAAAGTTCGGCAAATTCTTCCTCGCCCTCACCGGGCAGTCCTGTAATGACGCTGGTACGCAGAACAAGACCGGGAATACGGCTGCGAAGTTTCGCAAACAGACCTCTAAGAAACTCGCCATCACCGCGGCGGTTCATCAGCTTCAAAATCTCGCTGTTGCAATGCTGAATGGGAATATCCAGATATTTGACAATTTTAGGTTCTGATGCGATCACTTCAATCAGTTCATCGTCAACTTCATCGGGATATACATAGTGGATACGAATCCAGGACAGATCATCGATTTGGCAAAGATTACGAAGCAGTTCCGGAAGCAACCGCTTATGACCGGGAAGATCTGTTCCGTAACGGCTGGTATCCTGCGCAACAACAATCAGTTCCTTCACACCGCTATGGGCCAAAAGTCTTGCTTCGTACAAGACATCGTCCATTTGACGGCTGCGGAACTTTCCCCGCAGATAAGGAATAATACAGTAGCTGCAACGGTTATCGCAGCCTTCTGCAATTTTAATGAATGCATAATGTTCCGGCGTTGTCAAAATTCTTCCGGTTTCCACTTCCGGAGAGTCGATGGAATCAAAGCGTTCAACCTTTTCATCCTGCAGAAGTTCTTCTACCGCCTGAGAAATACGATCATAACTTCCCGTTCCCAGAACGCCGTCAACCTCCGGAATCTCCTGGAAAATTTCCTGCTGATAACGCTGAGACAGGCATCCTGTAACCAAAATTTTGCCGATCAATCCCTGTTCCTTCAACTGAGCCATATTCAGAATATGTTCAATTGCCTCTGTTTTTGCAGAATCAATGAATCCGCAAGTATTGATTACCACAACATCGCTGCCAACTACATCCGGCTGGACAACATGACCAGCCTCCTGCACACGGAACATCATCCGTTCGCAGTCTACCTGATTTTTGGCACAGCCAAGGGATATAAAACCAATATTAGCCATATTCTTCCTCCAACACATCCCTCTGCGCCAAAGCTCTGCGAATTACGCTATAGCTATGGCCTCTGCGGAGCAAAGCATCTATCACCTTTTTGACAGTTTTGGCATCTGCCCCTTCTTCCAGGTGATTATGAATATATTTCTCGATTGCTTCCATCTGGTCAGGATAATCTTCCAAAACCTCCTGCCAGTACTCCTTGGGTATGCGTTTTTCATATAATACCTGCTTTGCCCGAGCCACACCGTAGCCCTTGGCAATACAGCCTGAAACAATTTGCTGCGCAGTTTTTTTATCATCCAACAAATTCAGTTCTGCCATCCAATGGATCGCTTCTTTTGCGCTGGCAGGATCCTCACCTTTTTGCACCAATCTCTGCTCCAAATCCCGTTTGGACACATTGGAAGCAGAAACAATGCGAACAGCCCGCATTTTCGCAGACATTCGACTGGCGGATGCTTTCAAATCGTTATACTCTGATGGGCTCATTTCCATACCGGTATAAAGGCCAAAATCCTGCACAGTTTGCTTATACAGTCTTAATGTAATTTCATCAGAAAACTGCACTGAGTACCGCCCTGCCCTGTCGGGCTGGGCGGATATTTTCTCAATCTTCATCGTCGAAGTCATCTGCGCTGATCACAACAGGGCGTTCAGCTGCCTTGGCAGGCGACTTAGCGCTGCTATGCATCTTCCAAAGATTCTCCCTCACCTGGGCTTCAACCTGCTGTGCAATTTCGGGATTTTCCTGCAGGAAGTTCTTCACGCTGTCCCTGCCCTGACCAATGCGCTCATCGCCCATTCCGAACCAGCTGCCGCTCTTCTGAATAATGTCCATCTGAACAGCCATATCCACCAGCTCGCTCCACTTGCTAATGCCTTCACCATACATAATGTCAAAGTGAGCCTCGCGGAAAGGAGGAGCGACCTTATTCTTAACGACCTTAACACGGGTCTTGTTACCAATAACATTGCCGCCTTCTTTAATAGATTCCACACGGCGGACATCTAAGCGGACAGAGGAATAGAACTTCAGCGCATTGCCGCCGGTGGTTGTTTCGGGATTGCCGTACATCACACCGATCTTCATACGCAGCTGGTTAATGAAAATGACTACGCAGTTTGTTTTTGCGATCGTACCTGCAAGCTTCCGAAGAGCCTGAGACATCAATCTTGCCTGCAAACCCACAAAGGTATCGCCCATTTCACCCTCGATTTCCTGCTTGGGAACCAAGGCTGCAACGGAGTCAACTACTACTGCGTCAACTGCGCCGGAACGAACCAAAGCATCTGTAATTTCCAATGCCTGCTCGCCAGTATCCGGCTGGGAAACCAGCATATTTTCCGTATCAACACCCAGGGCTGCCGCATAAACAGGATCCAATGCGTGCTCTGCATCCACGAATGCAACTTCGCCGCCCATTTTCTGTGCTTCAGCCAGAATATGCAGTGCCAGCGTTGTCTTACCGGAAGATTCCGGTCCGTAAATCTCAATAATTCTGCCCTTGGGAACACCGCCAATTCCCAAAGCAGCATCCAACGCCAAAGAGCCGGTAGGAATGGCATCAATGTTCATTTCGGGGCGGTCACCCAAGCGCATAACAGTTCCTTTGCCAAAATTCTTTTCGATCTGGGAAATTGCAGTTTGCAGGGCCTTTTTCTTATCCGCTGCAGGGGTGGGGGCTTCATAAGATGTCTTTTTAGTAGCCATATCTATCAATCCTTCCTGTCGTATCGGGCGATAACTGCCCGTTCTATCTGATTAAAATCTCTGGAACGCTCCAGTATTGTATATCCGTTTTCCTCCAGGATGCGGCAAACCGCCTCACCTTGTCCGAGTCCAAATTCGAAGCACAGATAACCGCCGGGTTTTAGGGCTGCAGAATACTTTTCTGCGATACTTCTATAAAAGTCCAATCCATCTGGGCCGCCATGAAGCGCCAAGTGAGGCTCATAATCTTTTACGCTATGGGGAAGTTCCAACATTTCCTCAGTTGTGATATAAGGCGGATTGGAAACAATCATATCAAACTTACCCAAAAACGCCGCTGGTTCAGACAATGCATCCGCCTGCACGCAGGAAACTCTTGCACTAAGCTTGTTTAATGCAACATTCTTTTTTGCCACAGCCAGCGCTTCTTTGGAAATATCGGCGCAGGTTACTTTACAATCTCTAACCCGTGATGCGATAGCAAGACCAATGCATCCCGAACCGGTACATAAATCCAAAATCCGAGGCGCAGTATCTAAAAACAATGCCTGATTGATGGCAAGCTCCGTAACCGCACAGGTATCATCCCGGGGAATCAGCACATCCTGGGTAAGCTGCAAGGGCAAACCGTAAAATTCCCATTGTCCCAAAACATATGCAAGGGGCTCCCCTGCCATCACCCGTTCAACCGCTTGCTCCATATCCAGGCAAGCTTGTTCACTGGCATAAAGCTCCCGGTCCGCCAAAATTTGCTCATTGGTTTTTCCGGTGATATGGCACAGAAGATTTCTTGCCAAAAGGCCTGCCGTTTGGGCATCCTCCTGGGTCATAAATGCTCTGCGTGCTTGTGCGTACAACTCTGATATCTTTTTTACCACCGGTCCGCTCCTTCCTGCTCGGGAAGAACAGCTTCAACAGCAGTAATGGCAACCTCGATCATACTGTCATCCGGTTCTCTTGTGGTAAATTTCTGGAACCACATACCGGGTGCAGTCAGCAACCGTGTAAGCCAATTATCATGGCGGCCAACAAGGCGGTTAAACTCATAGCTGATAGCCACCAGCAGCGGCAGCAGCAAAAGTTTTACACCCATCATTATCAAATTATCGTAAATACCTTCAATCTGCTCAATCGCAGGAATCAATTCCAGCAAACTGGTTGTAATAGAGAACAGGAAGATAGACAAAATCATCACAATCAGCAAAAAGCTTGTACCGCAGCGGGGATGAAGTCTTGTCTGTTCCCGAATATTCTCTACTGTCAGAGGCAGGCCAGCCTCATAGCAGCGGATCGTTTTATGCTCCGCACCATGGTAGGCAAATACCCGCTGCATATCCTTCATTCGGGAAATCAACGCAATATAGCACACAAAAATCAGAATACGTACAACACCCTCAAGAAGATGCTTCAGCAGATTATTGTCGATCCAAATTTCCAGCACATCGCCTGCAAGCATGGGAAGAATCATAAAGAGGCCTATGGACATTGCCATACCAAAGAAAACTGCCACAGATACCAAAAGGCTCTGGAATGCCTTGCTTCCCAATTTCTTTTCCAGCCACTTGTCGAACTTTGACGGCTCTTCCTGCTCCTCAGGAGAAAGATCGGCAGATTGCATCAAAGCTTTTACGCCTGTTACCTGAGAGTCAAAAAAAGTTACAACGCCACGAATCAGCGGCCATCTGCAGATAGAGCCTTTTTTATGGACCTTTCTGGGCTTTACATCCACCTGCAAACCATCCTTAGTGCGCACTACAACGGCATCCTTCTCCGGTCCGCGCATCATAATGCCCTCGATCAAGGCCTGTCCGCCGATCATGGTTTTAAATTTTTCTTGCTGTTTTGCCATAGATTTTTCCTCTTTCTTAATTTACCGGCAACGCAACTGTTACCAATGTGCCGCCACCGGCAGCGTTCTCCAAAGTCAGAACACCGCCGTGCATCTGAACAATCTCATCACAGACTGCCAGACCAATGCCTGTTCCACGCGCTTTGGAGCTGCCTTTGAAAAATTTCTTTGTTACAAGGGGTATTTCATCCTCGGGAATGCCGGGACCGTAGTCCCGAATACGCACCACGACTGCGCCATTTTCCAGGCACATAGCTGCATCGATGCGTTTCCCCTCTCCGCCGTGCTTGGCGGCGTTATCCAATATATTCAGAAACACCTGGCGAAGCCGCTTAGGATCACAAGATATTTCGGGGATATCATCGTCATTATCCTGATAATTGAGTATAATTCCATCCTGACGCAGACGGCTGCCGTACATATACACTGTATCTTCAAACTCGCCGCGAATATCGGCAGTTTCAATATTGAGTGTCATACGTCCATCCTGGATTCTTGTAAAATCCAGAAGGCTAAGAACCATTTCCGTAAGCCGTTCTGTTTCCCTATGGATAATCTTAACACCGCGTCGGGTATCGTCATTTAAATTGTCGCCGGATAAGATGGTTTCGCTCCAGCCGGTAATAGCCGTCAATGGGGTACGCAGTTCGTGAGAAAGTGATGAGATAAAATCTGTTTGCATTTTCTCGTTCTGGTTGATTTTCATCGACATTTCGTTGATGGTATCTGCCAGATCGCCGATTTCATCATCATACCTTTTCGGAATCTGTATTCCATAGCTTCCGCCGGTGATCATTTTCGCACGGACAATAATCTCACGAAGCGGGATCAAAATGGTACGAATATAATAATTGCTGCTCAAAAGCACGATCAAAATCACCACAAGCAGAGCCAGCGCTGATATTCCGGCAATTGACACAATCTGCATATCCATAATCCGGGTAGATGTTACATACCGCAGAACACCGATCACTTCACCGTTTTTATAGATCACAGGACTGGACACAGCCATAATGCGCTCACCGGTTTGGGGATTTTTCCCTTTGAAGCTGGAAATACCTCTGGTGTTGACCGCTTCGGATATATCGGTGGTCGTTAAAACTTCCACGGACCATTGTCCATAGGAAGACGCAATCAAGTCGCCTTTTGTATTGATAAACTGCAACTCAATATCATTTTTGTCCTCAAAGGTATTGGCATATTTTACACAGGACTGATAATAATCGTTGTAGTTCAAATTCTGATAGTTTGCAAAGAAATCTGCCGTTGTTCTGGCACGGTAACGCATATCCGATTCCATCGCAGAATAATAGTACGCCGCAAATGCTGCCGTAATGCCAAACACGCAGGCTATCCCCAACGCTGTTACTACACTAATAGTATTCAAAAGCCACCGGCGTCGAAGACCCTTGACCTTAAATACGGTCATTTCTTATGCCCCCCACTTATAGCCGTGACCCCACACCGTAGTAATATATTTAGGGTTGGTTGTATCATCTTCAATTTTAATACGAAGACGACGGATATTCACATCCACGATTTTCAATTCGCCTTCATAATCCCGACCCCAAACTGCAGCCATAATATCCTCACGGGACAAAGATTTCCCGGGATTCTGCATAAACAGCTTCATAATGGCATATTCCACCTGGGTCAGTTTTATATAGTTGCCAGATTTTTCCAAGGTGTGATTCCGAAGATTCATCACAAAAGGCCCTTTTGTAAGAAGGTCTGAGGAGATTCCGCCATCTCCGCCGATACGGCGGTAAAGCGCATCAATCCGGGCCGTCAGTTCTGCTGGCGAAAAGGGCTTCGTAACATAGTCGTCCGCTCCGGTCATCAAACCGGTGATCTTATCCATCTCCTGTGTACGGGCTGTAAGCATAATAATACCAATTTGCTTACTGGTGGCACGAATTCGGCGGCAGACTTCAAATCCGTCCATATCCGGAAGCATAATATCCAAAATGGCCACACCTACATCAGGGTGCTCCCGCAAGCAGTCCAACGCCTGCTGACCATTGGCAGCTTCAATTGCCTCATATCCCGCTCTTTGCAGATTGATCACAACAAAACTGCGGATATTTTCTTCATCTTCCAAAATCAATACCTTTTTCATTTCTCTATCTCCTTCGGCTCAGGTTTCGCCGGTATTCCAGTTTTCACGAATCATATAAAAGCTGCGCAGAACTGTTTCTTGTGTAAAACCGTACAGGGCTGCTTCCCCGTCAAGGCTTGCCGCATATATGGTGGACTCCCCTTTATATAGGACAAATCGATTTTCCGCTGTGCTTTGCTCTTCCCGGCTTTGACCGGTCAGCGCATGGATTGACAGAACCTTCACCGGGCTGCCGTTATCCCAAATGTAGAAATCGCAGATATTACCCAAATCCACCACGCTGATTCTGTGGATCAAGCCACTGTCGATGCGCAAATACCAACCACCGATAAAATTATGGTAGGTATACAGCTTATCTATCTCCTCACCTTTTGCATTCATGGAATACCATCGAATTAAGCTCTGACCACTGTTATGCCAAGTCATATCAATCGAACGCATTTCCAACAAATTGGGTAATTCTGTCACACCGTCGGCATCAATATCGTCGGCATACACAAAATAATTGCGCATTGTCTTAACGCTCGTTCCCGACTCATTGGATAATGAAACATTGGTAAATATGCCATCTGATATGGTGTAAACATCCGTAATCAGCTTGTTTTCGCCTGCTGCACTTGCAAGGAACACCGCAGTTTTCCCGTCTTGGAGCTGACCGACAAAAATTCGTTTAAGATTGCTTGCTGTTTCGGACATATTGATCTCAATAGAACGCTCTATGATTCCATCGTTTACACTAAACAGTTCCACAATTCCTTTATCCGATTGTGTATTACCTCCCCGCAGAACAAACAACTCGCTACGGGAATCTGAATCCAGATCCACCGTAAGAAAATTCTGGTAATCCTCCATCACCAGCTGCTGCGCTTCACCACCGGCGAAGGTAAATACATAGACAGAGCGTGATACTTTATCGCTGACCTGACTGCCGACAATCAATTCCATACCCGGTTTATCATCCATTTGGGCATATTCTACCTTGCCAAATGCCGAACCGGGCAAATCAATGGTTTGACTATGAACATACTCGTCATTTTCCAAACGAAATATTAGAATATGCAGGGGATGTTCATCCCCACCCTTTGCAAACAGCAAAAATTCCTCTGCACCGTCGCCGTATAAATCCGCCGTTTGCACGATCTGCTGATTCTCACCAGAAACAGGCGCACTGTACTCCATATCTGCAATAGCATTGCTGATAACCGATTGCAAGCTGTTGAAATCCTCAGATCGCTTGGGCGGCTTATACATCTGATCAACAGTTAGAATCTCGCAGCCGCACAGAAGAAGCGCCGTCAAAATCAGCAGCGCAATTAACTTTTTGCCTTTCATCACGGCACTCCTCTCAAAATCTATTTTACAACAACATTTTCCTGCCCCAGAACAGTCCGCAATTCTGCAAGCATTGTTTTATACAGGGCACATTTACTGCCCCGACGAATACCGGTATCGGCAAAATACAAAACAGCGGAATTGTCACCGGGGAACATATTCAAAATAGCTTTAATTTTGCCAAACAACGGCTCCTGCTCATTGGGCAGACGCAAATATAATGTTCCTTCTTCCAAAACCGGGGAATTATCTTCCTCTACTGCCGTACCCTGAGCATAATCGGACATAGGCCGGGCTCGGTTAACAACGATCTGGGGATCCTTGTCATCCCGGACCGAAAATCTTCCGGTAATTACCACCGGATCGTTCTCTCGCAAATATCCGCCGCACTGGCTAAGGGTATTGGAAAAAGCAAGCATTTCAATAGAGCCAGTATCATCCTCCAGGGTAATATACGCCATCATGGAGTTATTCCGGGTGGTCTTCATCTTCACAGACTGCACCACACCGGCAACACTGACGATCTGATCATCTTTATACGTGCATTCCTCACCCAACAGCTGTGCAATGGGAACAACATGGGTGTTTTTCAAGAATGCGCGGTAATCATCCATAGGATGACCAGACAAATAGATGCCTGTGGTTTCCTTTTCCATCAGCATCAGCTCCGGCTTACTCTTTTCAGGCAAACTGGGAATGGGAATGCTCACTGCAGGATCATCCTCCAACATAGAGAAAAGTCCCATCTGTCCCTCTAAATTTTTCTTCTTGGAAGATGCGATGGAATCCATCATCACTTCATAAACACTGAGCAGTTCACTTCTGTGATAACCAAAGCTGTCCATTGCACCGCACTTGATAAAATTCTCCACAGCGCGCTTATTCAACTCGTCGCCCATCCGCTGCAAAAAGTCTTCCAAGGAACGGAAAGGACCTTTTTCCTCCCGATTGGCAGCCATACTGCGGATCAGTCCGCGGCCGACATTTTTCACTGCACCCATACCGAACCGGATAGAACCGTTTTCAACGGTAAAATGGTCATCAGAATGGTTAATATCCGGAGGCAATGTTTCGATTCCCATTTCCTTGCACTCGGCAATATAGCCGGATATTTTCTCCGGGCGATCCAGCACCGAAGTCATCAGAGCCGCCATATACTCGTGAGGATAATGACACTTTAAATACGCCGTTTGATAGGATACCACAGCATAGCAAACTGCGTGAGCCTTATTAAACGCATAATTGGCAAAGTCAACAATCTCATCATAAATAGACTGCGCAACACTTTCTGATATACCTTTATGGATACATCCGGGAATCCCCTGCTCCTCATCGCCGTATACGAACACCTTGCGCTCCGATTCGATAACCTTCATCTTCTTTTTGGATATGGCACGTCGGATATTATCCGCCTGTCCCATTGTGTACCCACCCAGAGAACGGAATATCTCAATAACCTGCTCCTGGTACACGATACAGCCGTATGTAACCTTAAGGATAGGTTCCAAATGGGGTGTTTTATAGGTAATCTTTTTCGGATCTAATTTATTGGCAATGAATTTGGGTATAGAATCCATTGGACCCGGGCGATAAAGGGCCACAATAGCCGTCATATCTTCAATGGATGTAGGCTTCATGTTGGTACAAACAGAGGTAATACCGGCAGATTCCAATTGGAATACGCCCTGAGTTTTACCCTCCGCAAGCATCCGGAAGGTTTCCGGATCGTCATCCGGAACTTTGGAAATGTCAAAATCCGGATCTTTTTTCTTAATCTGCTTTTGGGCATCTTCAATAACGGTCAGATTTCGCAAGCCCAAAAAGTCCATTTTCAGCAAACCCAATTCCTCGATAGTAGTCATCGTATATTGGGTTACAATGGTATCGTCATTTTTGGATAAGGGCACATAGGTGCAAACCGGGTCAGCGGTGATCACCACACCGGCAGCGTGGGTAGAAGTATTCCGGGGCATACCTTCCAGGGACATGGCTGTATCGATCAGCTCCCGAACCTTCTCATCGTTGTCGTACATTTCTTTCAGCTGAGGAGAAACTTCAAGCGCTTCTTTCAGCGTGATATGCAAAGTGGTCGGCACAAGCTTTGCCACAACATCCGTTTGTGCATAAGAAAGATTCAATGCCCTACCCACATCCCGGATGGCTGCACGGGCTGCCATCGTACCAAATGTTGCAATCTGCGCCACATGGTCTGTGCCGTATTTTCTCATAACATATTCGATTACTTCGCCCCGCCGTTCCTGGCAGAAATCCGTATCGAAGTCGGGCATACTTACACGCTCCGGATTGAGAAAACGCTCAAAAATCAGAGCATATTTCATCGGGTCCACTTCTGTGATATGCATACAGTATGCCACAATGGAAGCAGCACCAGAACCACGGCCAGGTCCAACGGGAATCCCGGCTTCTTTGGCATAACGGATAAAATCCCAGACAATGAGATAATAATTCACATATCCCATACGGCTGATAACACCAATTTCATATTCCAGCCGCTCCAAATAGCTTTCCGGAGCATCGGGATAACGCTCACGGAATCCGTTCATACACAATTCCCGGAAAAATGATTCGCTGGTGTATCCTTCAGGCACCGGGAAAGATGGCAAATGATATTCGTTAAATACAAATTCTAAGTTGCACCGATCTGCAATAGCCTGTGTGTTATCCAGCGCCTCCTGACAGCCGGGGAATAATTTTGCCAATTCTTCCTCGCTCTTCAGATAAAATTCATCTGTTTGGAATTTCATCCGATTTGGATCGTCTACGGTTTTTCCTGTCTGAACACACAAAAGAACATCCTGCATTTTTGCATCAGACTTGCGCAGATAATGGGCATCGTTTGTAATAACCAATGGCAGACCCGTTTCCCGGGCAAGACGCATAATCCCCTGGTTTACAGGCGTTTGCTCCGGAATGCCGTGATCCTGCAATTCCAAATAAAAATGATCCGGTCCAAACACCTCGCTTAAAGCAAGTGCGTGCCGCTTGGCAGCATCGTAATCCTCATTTAAAAGTTGCTGCGCCACTGCGCCCGCAAGGCAGGCAGATGTTGCAATCAAGCCCTCGTGATGCTTTTTCAAAAGCTCCAAATCCACACGAGGTTTTCCGTAAAATCCGTGATTAAAAGCCTCCGAAACCATCAAGCAAAGATTTTCATAGCCTTTTCTGTTTTCGCACAAAAGCACCAAGTGATAGGAATCATTGTCAATACCGTGAACCCGGTCATTCATTCCTCGGCGGGCAACATAGACCTCGCATCCGATAATCGGTTTAATACCAGCAGCTTTTGCCGCTTTATAAAAATCAATACAACCATACATAACACCGTGGTCTGTAATGGCAACGGCATTTTGTCCAAGCTCCTTGACCCGATCCATCAAGGAACTGATCCGGCAAGCACCGTCCAAAAGGCTGTATTCTGTGTGCAAATGTAAGTGTACAAAACTCATAGCGATACCTCCTGAGCAAGCTGCACCAGTTTCTTCAGCCGATGATTCATTGCAGGTTTGGTAATGGGAGGCTCCATCATAGATGCCAGCTCAGTCAAAGAAGCTTCAGGGTTTTCCTCACGGGTCAATGCCGCCTGCAGCAGTTTAACAGGAAGCTGCTCCAAAATACCATGTTCGCGCAATATACGGATGGCAGAAATCTGCTCTTGGGCCGCCATCACAACTTTAGAGGTATTGGCTTCATCACAGTTGCACCGGCGATTGACTTTGTTGTTAAGCTCTTTTTCAAGTCTTGCTTCGATGATGCCCATAGAAGCAACCGAAGCGCCCAAATAGGCAAGGCAATCTGAGATCTGATCGCTCTGCTTTAAATACAAGACTTGTCCGCCGCCACGGCTGGCAGATTTGGGATAGAAGCCCAAAATCTCCTGCATCAGAGCATACGCCTCCCGGGCAACACGGTGGTGAACCGTGGTAAATTCCATATGATAAGCTTTTCCCGGGTCGGTCACAGACCCTCCTGCCAAAAATGCGCCACGCAAAAAAGCATTTTTACAGCAATCTTCTTCCACAATGGGCAAATTAATATGCAGCGACACTGTGCCTTCAGGGTCAAAACCGTAGGACTCCATAATGACAGTTATTTTATCAAGACTTGAAATTTGGAAGTTCTGCTTGCCCGCAGAATCATCCTCCGGTTGATAGTCAAAGGTCACACCAAAGGCTTTACGGAACAATTTGGGCAAGCGTTGACCAAATTCCCGGCTTTCTGTAATAATCCGAATCCCGTCGTTTCCAAAGCTGTTGCAGAACAGCAAAATGCCAAAGCACTCCGCCAAGGCGCAGCAGGATTTCTGCGGAAAACTCTTGCAAAGCTCCGCCTTTGCACAAGCCGAAAAAGAACTTGCCATAGTATGACCTCCTTCCCCAATAGTCAATTAGATAAAAATCACCAAATGCGAACTTCCGGTTCTAAACGAATTCCGGAATTTTCATAAACCAAATCCGATACCTGGCACAGAAGCTTCTTTACATCTTCTGCGGTGGCACCGCCTAAATTCACCGCAAAACCGGCGTGTTTTTCAGAAATTGCCGCACCGCCGACCCGATACCCCTTCAGCCCTGCCTGGTCGATCAAAGCAGCTGCATAGCCGCCAACAGGGCGTTTAAACGCCGAACCGGCAGAAGGTTTATCCAAGGGCTGAGAAGCTTTACGCTTTGATGCCAGTTCCTGCATATAGCTGCGAATTTCTTCCACCGGCTTAGGGTTTAGCTTAAATACTGCGCTCAGCACAATAGCGGGCTGCTCTTCCAATCGGCTATGACGGTAAGAAAAATTCAATTCTTCCGCAGTATAGGTATGAAGCTGGCCATCAAATGACATTACATCAGCGCTGACCAGTACATCCTTGATCTCTCCACCGTAGGCACCGGCGTTCATATATACGCCTCCGCCGACAGAGCCCGGAATGCCATGGGCAAATTCCAATCCGGACAGGCCTGCATTAGCTGCAAAAACTGCCGTCTTGGTCATCGTCGCTCCTGCATCGGCACGGATATGGGTATCATCCAACAATTCCACAGAAGACAAATTATCCTTCAGGCAAACTGTCAAACCGGGTAGCCCTTCATCCGGTGCCAATATATTTGTGCCTGCGCCTATTATGGCAGGCTTTATGTCCAACAAAGCGGACATTTTCAAAATAGATGATAACTGCTTCGCATTTTCCGGAAAAGCCATAATCTCCGCGGGACCGCCGATCCGGAACGATGTATGCTTTGCCATCGGCTCATGAAAAAGCATTTTTATATCTGGTAACAAACGGGATATATCCCGCTGAAAATCAGTCAATTCAGTCATAAACGCCTCCGGGTGTATGATTACAGTTTAGTATATCACAATTGATATCAATATGCAATTGTTACAGACTGAAATTTTTTGTTACATTTTTATAAATTATTAAATAAAATTCACCGTCAAACCGCATAATCCAAATTAAGCCCCCTCAAAAGCGAGGGGGCCATAACGAAATGGATTTTAGTGTTTGCCGGTAGAACCAAAGCCGGCATCTGCACGCTGGGTATCGGAAAGTTCCGGAACTTCATAAAAGCCCGGGGTAAATACCGGTGTAATGACAAGCTGTGCAATTCGGTCGCCGGGATTCACAATCTGAGCTTCCGCACCGTGGTTGTGCAGCGCTACGATTACCTCACCACGATAATCAGAATCTACAACACCGACTTTATTGGCAGGTGCGAGACCGCTTTTGCAGGACAGACCGCTTCTGGCGTAGATCAGACCGGCACAGCCTACAGGAATTTCCATTGCAAGACCCGTAGGAATAAAGCAGGTCCGACCGGGCTGCACACATACGATCTCATCAACGCAGGCACGTAGATCTGCTCCTACAGCTGCTCCGGTCTCATAAGTAGGAAGGGATGCGTTTTCTTTCAACTTTTTTACTTTGATAGGAAGCATTTTTTATCCTCTCTTTCTTTCCGGGAAAAACCGGAATACCAGCGGCCATACCACACCGGCGACCACAACAATTATGAAGTAACGAACCATTCTTCCGGGATATTCCCCGAACGCATACGCAAGCGGCGCACTCAATCCCTTACGCACAGCAAGCACAATCAAAAGTCCAAATGTGATTTTTATAATTTGTGCCCACCAAACTGTTTTTACCGGAAAACGGATCCATTTGGCATCTGCAAAATAAGCAAGCAGAAATCCAAGCAGGCAGCCAACCATTGTATAGGCATTTTTCAATGCGCTATAGAAATTATCCTCAGTTATTTCAACAATATTGGGCCAGATATATACAAAAGCTAAGTAAACCAGGGATAAAATCGTCATAAATATCAGCACAAAGGGAACATTCTTCCCGTCGTTGCCGAAAATCAACGGCCGCATAATCAAAATCAGCGCAACAGCCATAGCAGAACCGGCCAATACATCTGCAGGAGTATGTACGCCCAGATAAAGTCTTGTAAACGGCACAAGGATACATACAGCAACAGAAAGAATCCTGACAAGCTTATTCTTTTCGATCGATGCAATACCACCGAAAATTCCAACCGAATTTTGAGAATGACCGCTGGGAAAACTATAGCCTCCTGCGCCTTCTTTCGCCGCTTCGACTGTATGCAAACCAGGATCCCGTATCCACGGCCGCGGCACACGGCAAAGCATCTTCAAAAACTGATTCGTCAAAAGCCCTAGAAATCCAATGCTGATGATATAATAAGCTTTGCGTTTATCAATGCACCAGAAGAAAAGCAAAGCAACCACGATCAAAGGAATTTCATCCCCCAAAGCTGTCAGCTTCAGCATAATTTCATCCAGAACAGGGGTTCGGATTTTTTCAAGCAAATGCAAAATACCCACCGCAACACCTCATTTCTCTGCTCATTATACATTCAACACCAGAAAATGTAAAGAAAAGATTCTATAATTTCCAGCGCACGGATTTCATTAGATTACACTTGTGTTTATCCTATTTTCGGATATAATAGATTTATCGAAAGGAGTATCGTTATGTATTTTTACGGTTTTGATTCCACATATCTTTTCCTTGTTCTTCCCTGTATGATATTTGCTTTGATCGCAAGTTCAAAAGTCAACAGCACCTTTCAGAAATATTCCAAACAAATCAGCTCCCGCCACATCACAGGCGCACAAGCAGCTCAGCAGGTTCTTGCCGCCAATGGCGTGCACAATGTCCGGATCGAGCGAGTCAGCGGTAATCTGACTGACCATTTTGATCCTAAATCCAACGTAATACGACTTTCCGACCAAGTTTATAATAGTCCTTCAACTGCAGCAATCGGCGTTGCCTGCCACGAAGCCGGACACGCTGTGCAATATGCGCAAAACTATGGTCCGATCAAGCTCCGGGCTGCCATCATCCCCGTAACAAACATTGGTTCCAAGCTTGCGCTTCCCTTGATCCTGCTGGGGGTTCTGCTTAACTTCCTCGGTGAATTATCCTATGTATTTATTTATATCGGTATTCTGGGTTTCAGCCTTTCCCTGGTATTTCAGCTCGTCACATTGCCCGTAGAATTTAACGCAAGCCGCAGAGCAATTCAAGCAATAGATAACCAAGAACTTCTTACAGATGCAGAGTTGCGTGGTGCAAAGAAAACACTGTCTGCAGCCGCTATGACCTATGTAGCCGCCACCGCAGTTTCTCTGGCGCAGGTTATAAGACTTCTTTCTATTTTCGGCCGGCGCCGAGAATGATATGCTGCCAAGTCCTCCCTTTTATTTTTCTTAACAATTTTTTCCGGATAAGTTAAAATATAAGTGCAGCGAAAATCCCCCCTGCCGTCATATCGCAAACCTGGCATAGGGACTGTGCAGTTCCTATGCCTTTTTATATTTATAAAAGCCGCAGAATCGATAGAAGTGCAGGGACTGGCCCACATCCGCCCGCAAACCGTAACAGACGTGATGTGGTCAAGACGAAAAGACAAGGGAGACAGCAAAACCTTCCCCTGCCCTGAAATTCAAAATCCCCCGAAAGCCATTTCTCTTTCGGGGAATTCGTATAATTTGACATAAATTAAACCTATGCGAAATCTTGCAGACGCAAGCTGTGCTTGACATCCGCAAGCAAGATATTCTTTCCATTTGCCAGCTTATATGATATAATCAATTTACATCCAAGGAGGTGTATTCCGATGTCAATTGGTGAATCCATTCAAAAATACAGAAAAGAATTGAATTTATCCCAGGAAGAACTCGCTCAACAACTGCATATCAGCAGACAAACCATCAGTTTATGGGAGAAAAATCAAACCACTCCGACCATCGATAACCTAATTCGATTAAAAGAAATATTTGGCATTTCCGTCGACCAAATATTGGGAGTAAAATCGGATAACAATCATACTGATTCCCTGCCAAAAGAATCCTTCCGTTTTCAGTTCTCTCCCGAGCAGATCAGCGAGATATCCCAATTTCAAAGAAAATCTATTTTCCGAAAACGCTTACGCATTGATGCATTGGTTTTTCCTTTGCTATTTTTACTGTTTGCCGTATTGTCCCCCATTGCCCTATTTGTACTGATTTTTATTATCTATCCATCCGCCTGTTTCATCAGATTTCTTAAACACAGAAAACATCTTCGCAGCATTATGGAAAGACTTAGTCATTCCACCTACGAATATAATATCTTTGAAAATCACCTAACCGTTCATATATACCGCGATGGGCAGATCGTTCGTATGTGCAGATTCGGATTTGACGAAATTGAAAACAGACACCAAACAAACAATTTAGTGTTTTTACAACTTTCGGGGCAGCTATACGGGATCCCCAAGTATTATCTGTCTGAAAATTCACACTTAATCTTCTGCACAAAGGACAGTTCTAAGCAAAAGAAAATCACGCCAAAAGGCTGGAAAATAACTGCAAACATTTTGTTTGTCGCCTCGTTAATCTCCGTAGTAGGCGCTATATTTACCTTCGCGTATACATCTGTGACAAATCATATGTTTACTGAAAATATGCAGGTTTTCTTTTGGTTCACCCCAATCCCTATCGCCTCGATCATATGGGGTTTTGTTTCTAAAAGAAAAGGATATCGCTGCCTTAAAAATATAATTGCAGGATTTATCGTTCTCTTCTTTCTATGTCTTTACGGCTCCTTTTCCTTTATTTTCAGCGATATTTACTCCCACTCTCCGGAACCGATCCTTTACACCGAACAAGTTATCGGTATCGATATCCCGGAACATGAACTAATTTCCACCCTAAATTACACACAGGGAACACAGTCATTCCCACGGGGTTACATTTATTATGCCAGTGATGTCTATTTCGATGATGAAAATGCAAAAATTCTGGAAAATCAACTCTCAGAGGACAACCGATGGCTCTCCTCCCTCTCCAGTGATATCATTGGAATTATATCCCCTTTGGCAGAATCCGGTCAATATGATTATATATTAATTTATAACCTTATCACAAGGGATTTAAATACCCTACCGGATACAGACGGGACATACCGTTTTTTAAACATCGTTTATGACAGCGAAACAAACTATATGCGAATCATCGAGTACGATATAGAATATACCCAATAAGCGGCAGAATGTTATTATCATAGCTTGGAGGTAGTTATGAAAAGAAGAATTTTTGCAACAATCTCTTTCGCTGTCGTTCTTGTAACAGTACTCGGTGTAATCTTAAATATACAGTTCCGCAGGGAAATCCCATTGGTAGAGGGTCTATATTGGGGTATGTCTCCCAATAAAGCAGCAAAAGTTTTAGGTGACAGTTATGAAACAGAAAATTTAAGTGTAACCGAAAAAACAGAATATCGCTGCAGAACTGTAGTATTCGGAGAAGAAGCGGAAATATCATGTTTCTTCTGGAAAGGCAAAATACTATCTGATATCTATATTCAATGGGATACCAACGCAGAAAGCATCGCCGCACAAGCTTATGATTGCCTGTACGAATATTATCACGATAAGAAAGGGTTCTTTCTGAATAAAGAGGATACTATTTCTTTAGGTATTGACTACAATGGACCTATTTTACGTTATGAAATTATCAAAAATGACTCTTCCATTCGTTTGACCTGCATTGACCTTTGGTAATTTATGATTTTTTACATACAAAACCGGGTGTGCAAAATGCACACCCGGTTTAAGTTTAAATTATTCAGCAACGTAGGGCAGCAGAGCGATCTGGCGGGCACGCTTGATAGCGGTGGTCAGGTCACGCTGATGAGCTGCGCAAGTGCCGGTGGTACGGCGAGGCAGAATCTTGCCGCGCTCGGACAGGTAACGGCGGATCTTGGCA
>JAZRLK010000095.1:0-8397 GCA_045646805.1 Faecousia sp. | reverse complement strand
TATCAAAGGCGCATTCCTGGGTGATAACGGAACAAGTGGTGTGATGAGAATAGACCACCACAATGCCATCTTTCAGATTGGAGCGCTTTGCGATCTCCTTGACCTGATCGGTAATGTCGTGGAAGCTCACCGCGCGGTGGCGGGATTCCAGCTTAAACGATTCCTTGTAAACCATAATATCCTCCTCAAGCGTTCTTCTTCAGATCATCCGCTGCGCGACGGGTGGCGGCGATCATTTCATCAAAAAATATAAAAACCCTGCAGAAACCGCTGCATATGCCCTTAGGTGTGTTTGTAAGGCAGTTTGCCTGGCAACCTCTAATGCACTGAAGCTTTACCCAGGTTTGCCGGTTGTTTTTTCCGGCGGAGTGGCATCAAATTCTTTGTTACGGGAGAAAACGAAACATTTTGACCCCATTTTTTCAGAGCCTCAATTTTCTACAGACAATGCAATGGGGGCTGCAATTTTAGCCTACCGAGCGATGGAGGAACAGCATGGAGAATAAGATTCTGTCCATTACTCAGATAAATGAATATATCCGCAGCACAATGGAAAGTGATCCGCTTTTAGGAAACGTAACAGTACGGGGTGAAATCAGCAATTATAAGCTTTACCCTTCAGGACATCACTATTTTACATTAAAAGACGAAAATGCTGCCCTAAAATGCGTAATGTTTAAAGGTAATGCATTTCGCCTGAGATTTCGACCGGAAAATGGTATGAAGATAATTGCAACCGGTAAAATTTCAGTTTTTCCAAGAGATGGTGCGTACCAACTTTATTGTACTGCATTAACAGTTGATGGAATCGGTGATTTGCATATTGCTTTTGAGCAACTGAAGAAAAAATTAGAATCGCAGGGTCTTTTTGATCCTAATCATAAAAAACCAATTCCCCAATTTCCTAAAATTATTGGTATTGTAACAAGCCCTGCAGGTGCGGCGGTGCACGATATGATCCGCATATTGCGCAAGCGATTTCCTCTATCCAAGGTTCGTCTGATCCCGGTACGGGTTCAGGGCGAAGAAGCAGCTGGAGAAATTGCTGCGGCAATCGGCTATGCAAACTACTATCAGCTGGCGGATGTACTGATTGTAGGACGTGGCGGCGGTTCAATCGAGGACCTTTGGGCATTCAACGAAGAAATTGTTGCCCACGCAATTTATAATTCTGAAATTCCCATCATTTCTGCAGTTGGTCACGAACCTGATGTTACGATCTCTGACTATGTGGCAGATTTGCGCGCCGCAACACCATCTAATGCTGCAGAATTGGCAGTTCCAGATCAATTTACATTGCGTCAGACATTGGATAGTATGCAGGATGCAATGTCCTCTGCTGTTTTACGGCAGATTCGGTCTGCTAGAACGTATTTACGGGCGCTTTCCGCAGGTTCTGCATTAAAAGGACCTACCGCTTATATTGAAAATAGAAAACAAATTCTGAATTTACTGGAAAATCAAATGATTTCCGGCTACAATAGGCAGCTATCTGCTAAAAAGCAAAAATTTTTAATGTATACGGCTAAGCTGGACGCTATGAGTCCCTTAACCGTTTTGTCCCGCGGTTACAGTATGACGCAATCTCAAAACGGAGAGGTAATTTCCTCCTGTAGTCAAGTAAAACCCAATGACTGTATAACCGTTACTGTAAGCGACGGTGTTATCCACGCAGTTGTAAAGGAGCAAGATTATGAGTAAGCAAAATGGAACATTTGAAGAAAATATGCAGAGACTGGAACAAATTGTACGTGCAATGGAAAAAGGAGATGTTCCTCTGGAAGAATCCTTAAAACTGTTCCAGGAGGGAACTGGACTTGTAAAATGCTGTGCAAAGATGTTGGACGATGCAGAACAGCAGGTTACACAAATCGTCACTCAGGCTGATGGAAGCCCTTCAGAGGAGGTGTTCTCCGATGGAAATGAATTTTAATGAACTTACAAAAAAATATCAGCATTCTATAGAATCCTATTTGCAGGAAAAGTGTTTCATCTACGACAACGAACCCCAGCAAAAACTATTTTCTGCTATGCGGTACAGTCTGCTTGCAGGCGGCAAACGACTCAGACCTTTGCTTGTTTTGGAATTTTGCCGTTTGTGCGGCGGTGATGTCCAGAAGGCTATGCCCTTTGCTGCGGCCGTTGAAATGGTGCATACATACAGCCTGATCCACGATGATCTTCCCTGTATGGATAATGACGATTTTCGCCGGGGCAATCCCACAAATCATAAAGTTTACGGCGAAGCAATTGCCATTCTTGCCGGTGACGGACTGCTGACAGCTGCTTTTTCCTATCTTGCTGCAGCGGACATTCCCGCTCAGCAGAAAGTTCTTGCGGTTCAGATCCTTTCTGAATGCTCCGGAGAATTAGGAATGGTTGGCGGACAGGTTTTGGATATCGAAAGCGAAAACCGTCAATGTACAGTCCAGGAAGTTTTGGATATCCAGAGCAGAAAAACCGGCGCATTGATTCGTAGTGCCTGTTTGCTTGGTGTCGTTGCTGCTGGCGGTATGCAGGAACAGATGAATGCAGCAGCAGCTTTTGCAAGCAACCTTGGACTTGCGTTCCAGATTCGGGATGATATTTTGGATGTCATCGGAGATGCGAAAGAGTTAGGAAAGTCCGTAGGAACTGACGGTGTTAAAAACACCTTTGTTCAGCTGTATGGTGTTGAAAAATGTGAGAAGCTTGTTGCTGAACATACAGAAACAGCTATCAATGCTTTATCTGTTTTTAATGACACTGGCTATTTAAACTGGCTTGCACAATCTCTTACGAACCGTTTTGTTTAATATATTAAAAACCGGAAGGATTGATTCCTTCCGGTTTTTGCAATTGTTATTGATAGCCTACTGCTAATCCGAGCATCAAAATACCGCTTGTTAAAATCAGATTCAGAATCTGAAACTTTACGCTCCATTTAAACCATTTTGCATAGCTTACATCTGCCAAGCCTAAGCTAATCAGCAGCGCAGGATTGGTAGGGTAAAATACATTGGAAAATCCGTCGCCAAAGGCAAAGGCTACAACACAAAGCTGAGGCGAAATATTGAAAACAGATGCCAACGGAACGATCAGCGGGATCAACATAAATGCTTTGGCGGAGCCGGAAGGTATGAAGAAATTCATAACCAGAACGATCAAATAAATAAACAGGATAACAGACCAACTGGGAAGAGTTTCTGCAAGACCAACTGCCCAATGCAGGATCGTATCCAATACATTGGCTTCTTCCAGCGTGAATTTGATGGACGATGCCATTAGGATCATAAACACAGCAGGGAAGATGCTGGTAATGCCGCCCCAAAATGTTTTCAGCAGCTCATTGACGCGCATACCGGAAACCAATGTGGATATAATTCCGGCAGCTAAAAACATAACCGCTACAATGATCATAGTCAAATCTTGCAGGGCAGGAATCAGCGCAGAAAGCAAAATGATTACAATGCCGGTTCCTAATATACTGATAAAGCATATCATACCGCGATCTAATTTTTCATTTCGCACGAAAGAAACAGCAGGTTCGGATTTGCTTGCAGAACGTTCAATTCGTTTGGCATATATCAGCAAAAATACCATTAAGAGAATATAGATCAAAACGAATGCCACAAACCGCAGCCAAATACCCGAAAACATAGGAAGATTTGCAAGCTCTTGCGCAACGCCGATTGTAAAAGGATTGCAAACACCGGCCGCAAATCCGCATCCGGCAGCAAGCAAACTCATTCCTACACCGGTCAAGGTGTCCCAACCGAGGCTGATCGCCAATGCGCAAACCAGCGGAACAAGAGGAACACATTCTTCAAATGAACCTATCAACGAGCCCAATGCCATAAAGAATAGGACTACAACCGCCATGAGCTTGTACCGTACTTTTCCGAAGCGGCTTGCAGTCTTGTTCAGAATATATGCCATAAGCCCGCACTTATCCAGGCAACTGAATACACCGCCAATTACGAGCAAAAAGATAATAACCGCAATTAGTGTACCGCTTCCGGAAGCACCAAGCACCAGAAAAGGGGAGAGGATCCATTTCCAGAAAGGGATTCCCCCTTCAACGGAAGAAAAACCTGCGGTTGTATCTATGATCATATTGCCGCTTTGGTCTTCAATCCGGGCATAACTGCCGCCGGGGATAACCATTGTTAAAACATAAGCGACGATCATCAGCACAAAAATTACCGCAATAGCTGTAATAAATGATTTAACACTGATATTAAGGCCCTGTTTTTCGTTGTTAGACATTTTCAAGCCTCCGAAATGATATATTTATAAAAATCAACAGCAGGAGCAAGCGCTTTGATATCAATGTTTTCATCCAATCCGTGGACGGATTCCATTTGTTTTTCGGAAATCAAAAACGGCGTGAAACGAAAACAGTTTTCACTTACTCTGCTCATATAGCGGCAATCGCTGGCACCATTCATAATGTATGGGCTCGGGATGACCCCTGGCAGAACATTATGAATTGCTCTTTCTATCAAATGATAAGCTTCTGTGTTGTAATCAGATAGGGTGGAGGAGAAACCGGGTTCCAAAACAACGGTTTCAATATCAAACTTATCTGCAAGTTTTTTTATGGCGTATACGCTGGATTTTTCACCCTGATGATGAGAAAACCGCATATTTCCAATAACCCAAGCTTCTTGAGGCAGCACATTAAAACCTTCAGAACCTTTCGCCATAGTAAATGCTATCGTCGTTTTTAACATTGCGCCGGCAGAAGGGGAAACTTGAGGAATGATTTTACGTAAAATTGGTTTAAACAATCCCGGATGTCCCAAAATAAAGCGCATTGGCTGCTTCATAGAAAGGGAAATCTGCTTATACATTTGAACAATAACAGGGGATATATCGGTATCAAAAATATTGGATTTATCCACTGCTGCCATAAATTTTCCCAAACGGACCAATGGGGTGTTTTTGCCCGGCGTGGAAGCATGTCCGCCGGAAGAACGGGCAATAAATTTCAGGTCTACGCAACCCTTTTCGCCCATACCAATCAGGGCGTATGTGCCGTTGGCTCCGGAAATGGGTTCATGAAGAATCATACCGCCTTCATCCAAGACCATATAAAAATGAACATTACGCTCTGCCAAAGTGCGGGATATCTCTTCAGCACCGGATCCATCTGTTTCCTCGTTGCAGGTGGACATAAAATATATATCTCGTTGGGGTACATATCCGGTTTCTGCCAATTCGTTTGCTGCCCGAAGCATAGCCCATAAACCGCTTTTGGTATCCAATGTACCCCGTCCCCAGAGTTTTCGGTCTGCAATTGTGCCGGAAAAGGGCGGATATTTCCACGCTCCGGGAGCTTCAACCACATCGTGGTGATTCATCAGCATTATCGGTTCTTTTTCACCGGATCCGTGCCAATGCAGAAGAAAACTTCCATGAAAGTCTTCAACACTGCATTTTTCATAAATGCAAGGAAACATCTGTTGCAATAATTTTTGAAAATCATAAAATTTTGTTTTGTCAGGCTGATGATCTGTCGATATGGTTTCAACTTGAATCAGCTTTGATAGCTGCTCTGCATATGAATTGTTACGGTTATCCATAAAAAGGACTCCCTCTTTCGTCAAAATTTAATTATATTATATCGAATTAATGTCAAAATATCAACGATAAATTATAACTGGGACAGGGCATTGCCCCATCCCAGCAGGAAATTACATATCAATTGCCGGATTCATACAGTATACGTTCTTTTGATTCAGTTTTTCCCGTAAAAGCTGTAACGCCTCGCCAAAGCGCTGGAAGTGATTGATTTCCCTTTGCCGAAGGAATTTGATCACGTTGTTTACATCAGGATCGTCGCTTAAACGAAGAATGTTATCATAGGTTACTCTTGCTTTTTGCTCTGCTGCAATCTCATAAGAACGACACCCTCAAAAAACCCAGTATTTATGCGGGTTTTCGGGATCGGCATTTTTGGGTAGCTGCAATCTTATAAGTACAACATGTCAAAAATTCCAGTGAATTTCGATTGGAACGTCGTTTGTTTTGGGAATTCTCTTGCCTACGGAAATATAGTCAATGAGGATTTCAACCATCTCACGATTGAGGTGTTTGAGGTTAGTATAACGCTCAATGATCTCTTTGCGGTTGTCACCGACTTCGATTTTTACATCGATTTCTTCGATCTGTTTACGCCCATCGGAAATCAGTTTTTCAAGACGATCACGGTCAGCGATAAAGTCCTTGGACATCTCTGTATAATCAGCACTGCTGATCAGTCCCTTGACCTTATCCATATACAGCTCTCGAATACCCTTGGACAGTTCTGTAATCCGTTTTTCATAGGTGGCTATATTTTTCAGAATACTGTCCTTTTGTGCTTGCAGATTGTTACAGAACTCAATCTTCCTTTCCAATTCATCCTTGTTCAGATATTCTTTGGAAAGTCGGTTCAGCTCCTCAATCACCAGCTGCTCCAATTTCTCTACCGAGATAAAAGAGCCGATGCAGGCGTCTTTTGCTACATGACGGTTAGAGCATTGCAGGTAGTGTCTTCCACGATTCTTAGAGGACCGCATCACATACCCACAATTTGCGCAGCGAGCCTTCCTTGCGAACAGACCGATAGTGCCAACATCAAAAGGTTTCGCACGATCTTGAACCATCTTCTGCACCCTGTCCCAAAGCTCACGGTCAATGATAGGCTCATGTGTTCCTTCTACAATGTACCACTGACTTTTGGGGCGCGGCTTGTTCTGCTTGGTCTTGTAGGAAATGCTGCCGTACTTGCCCTGCACCATATTGCCTATGTAAATCTCGTTAACCAGCATATCGGAAATCGCAAAGTATTTCCAAAGGGTGCTGTTTTTTGTGGTAGGCTGTTTGTATCGGAGACCTTTCAGACGCTTGTATTCAGTTGGGTTTGGGATGCCTCTGTCATTGAGTATTCGCGCGATTGCAGTTTTACCATATCCCTGGGAAAAGAGAGTAAACACCTCACGGACAACAGCGGCGGCTTCCTCATCAATAATCAGATGCCCCTTTTGGTCAGGATCTTTTTCGTAACCGTATAGGGCAAAGGCACCAATGTGGAATCCGTTTTCCCGTCTGTTCTTCAGAACGCTCCGGATGTTGTCGGACATATCCTCCAAGTACCACTCGTTCACAAGACCGTTGATCTGGCGGGACTTTTTGTTGCCCTTGTTGGCAGTGTCGGCGTTATCCACGATGCTGATAAAGCGGATGCCCCAAATGGGGAATAATCCGTGGATATACTTTTCTACCAGCTCCAGCTCACGGGTGAAACGGGATTGTGTCTTGCAGAGAATTATGTCAAACTTTCGTGCTTCTGCGTCCTGCAGCAGGCGGTTAAACTCCGGTCGGCGTCTGTCTGCACCGGCGTAGTCGTCGTCACTGTAGATACGGAATAACTCCCATCCCTGCTCGATGGCATATTGCATCAGCATGGCTTTTTGATTCTGGATGCTACCGGAATCGTCGGTTTCAGTTTGCTTGTTTCTATCTTCTTCGGATAAGCGGCAATAGATAGCTACTTTCAATCTTCCATCTCCTTTGGAGATAGAACAAGCTGTTTCCAAGTTCATTATACCATAGTTGTTTGCTGTCGTCACCCATTTTCACAAAAGTTTACACTTTTGTTTCTTTCCAAAGTATTGATAAGTTCGATCCACTTGTCGGTGAATTCTCTCTGAGTTGTAGTGTTTTCGCCGCTTTTGAAAACACTCTTTACGGTCGTAGATTGATTGTTTTGCTCCATAATCTACTCCTTTCAGACCCATAGACAATATATGAATTATGATTTTGTGATTGCACTAAAATGTGCAGCATATCTTCTGGTCGTCTCTTCATATTGGTTCCTCCATCCTCCTATTGAGGGATGCTAAGTAAATGTTAGTAACATCCGCACGTTCGTGGCCCAGCAACCGAGATACGGTTAGGTGGGCATCTAATTCCGAAACGCCGTCAGCGATTAGCTGGCGGTATTTTTCTGCGGCATAGGTGTGTCTAAGGCCGTGGAAGGTCAGAGGACGCTCAGAGTCAGGATCCTGCACGGCTTCTCTGTTACGCAGAATAAACTGTTGCAGTTGGTTAATAGCTTTGTCCGTAGGAACATCATCGGGTACCAACAGCTTGCTCCCTTGGGGCGTTGTTTTCAGACACTTATCCAAGGCGGAGATAATCTGCTGGTTAATGGGTACAGTGCGAATCTTGCCACCCTTGCCCTTTATGGTGATGGCGTGTTCACGAATGGCTTGCCGGGCAATTGCGGTGTCAATGCGCATACATTCGTGAATCCGGAAACCGGCGTAGCGGGCTAAGTAGAGGGCGAGAATGTAATCCTCCCGATCCAATGCTTTTCCCAGCATCCGATTAAACTCTGCAACACTCCAGGTGCGGTCTGTATCGCCA
>JAZRLK010000094.1:0-2079 GCA_045646805.1 Faecousia sp. | reverse complement strand
GGTTCATAGCGCTTCCTCCTTGTGTTTTCATACTTGCAACATATCAAAACATAAGGAAAAAGTCAATGAAGCATTGCAAGAATCGGGAAGATTTGATAAGATAAATAATAACGTTATAAAAGCGATAAATTGTAATACCTTTCAGGTATGCTTGTAGGGTCGCTCACTGATTGCCCGACAGGAAAATGTTCCGAATTTTCCGAAGAATATGGCGAAATCGTAGTCTTGTACCGCCGGGCGTGGTACGACCCGCAGCGATTCAAAATATCAATGATTGCCGGTGGCAATCATACCTATGCTATTTAATAGTCGCCCCTACGGATTCTACCGGTAGATTTGCGTATTTTGCAACACGCCCTATATTTATCCAAATCTATCGTACAAAATTAAAGTGTCTGCAAAGCGGAGGTTGTCCCCGGAGCTGCCCAAAACGCCAATAAGTAACAAACTGCCGTCATCCTGCCGGAACAGGGTGATCACGCATTTACCGGCGTTTGCCGTGCTGCCGGTTTTCAGACCGATGCAGTTGGAGGTGTAGTACTCCGATTCTTCCTGGAGCAGATAGTTGCTGTTGAGCCAGGTGATGGTTTCGCCGGAGAGCAGAACAAGCTCCAATTTTGCAGTTGCGGCGCATTCCATAATCAATTCGCTTTCCGTTACCGCTTTGCTCAGGGTGATCAGATCCTTGACTGTGGAGTAGTGGCCGGTGGCGTCGATGCCGTCGGGGTTTTTGAACTGGGAGTTGATCATACCCAGCCGCCGGGCCTGCTCGTTCATCTCGCTGACGAATACATTCATAGCGGTGCGCCGATCCATATTGGGATTGCCGGAGAGCACTCTGCCGCCTGCAACCGCTATGGCATAGGCCGCATCGTTGCCGCTGGGGAGCATCATACCCTGGATCAGCATTTTTACAGTCAATTCCTGACCGGGGCGGAGCATAGCAATGGAGGAATCCGGATCGATCCACATAACCTCTTCTCCCACGGTGACAGCCATATTCATATCCATAAACTGCTCTGCGGTGTAAGCGGTGAGCAGCTTGGTCAGGCTGGCAGGGGCAAGCTTTGCATCCGGGTCGCCCCCGGCGTAGACCATACGATTCTCATCCATATCGTAAACAAAGGCGGTGGTTGCAGTCATACCCAATTGGGCAGGGGGTGTGGTGTCATAATTGGGTGCAGGTGCCGTGACTTCCACGACCTGCGGTTCTGTAGGTTCTTCAGGGGGCTCTGTTTCCTCAGATTCAGATGGTTCTGTAGGAGATTCGGTCGGACCCTGCAGGATATCTGTAACAGGGGGCAGAGAGAATACAGAAACAAAGAGCATGATCACCAAACCGGAGCAGAACAAAACTGCTGCAATCACCGATAGGATCCACTGTTTTTTGTTCATAAGAAATCCTCAAGAAAAAGAAATTTTTTCCATTATAACACATTGTGGTGGAAAAGGGAAGAATTTTTTGTAATTCCGGGTTCTGTATGGAGGACATACCGTTGCATTTGCCGATTTTCTGTGTTACAATTCAGAAAAAATAAGGAGGATATTTTCTATGGAAAACTGTTTGTTCTGTAAAATTGCCGCGGGGGAAATTCCCTCTACGAAAGTTTATGAAGATGAGAAAATTTTAGCCTTCCGGGATATTGCACCCCAGGCACCGACCCATATTTTGGTGATCCCCAAGAGCCACATTGCATCTGTGGCGGAGATCACAGCGGAAAATGCGGATATTGTTGCCCATATTTTCTCCGTGATTCCCCAGATCGCAAAGGCAGAGGGGCTGGAAAATGGCTACCGGGTGATTTCCAACTGCGGCGCTGACGCCGGTCAGACTGTGTTCCACCTGCATTTCCACATCTTAGGCGGCAAAGAGCTGACCATCCAAATGGCATAATTTTCGGGGAATCTCGCAATGAGATTCCCCTTGATACTTTTGCGGTAAATGATTGTTTATCGTGCTAACGCCCGATAAACAATCAAATGCAAAATGCAGAATGCAGAATGCTAAATTATTGTATTTTCTTCGAAAATGATTTCAAATAGTCGCCTATGGCGACACATTCATTCAGCATTTAGCAT
>JAZRLK010000093.1:0-22121 GCA_045646805.1 Faecousia sp. | reverse complement strand
CCTATTGCTCCTGCCATATAATGACCGTAATTGTGATACGCAATTACGGTTATAATTTTTCTGCCTTTTACCCGGAAACAGGGGTAAACCTAACATTTTTGCAGTATAATGCCCAGCTTGGATCAATTTCCAGACTGGGTGTTTTGCGTTTTTAGGGGAGTTTTGCCTTCTGCTTTTATTAAATTTATAGGCTTTTATTAAGCTTATGCCTTTTATTAAAATTTCCATTTCGAATAGATCAACTCGCGGAAGAATATATATGTATATTGAAACGCTTTAACAAATTTGATATAATTGTCAAAAAAAGAGGGGTGAAACAATGGAAATTCGGATAGATACCACGCTTGAACGAGATATTGACCTCTTGATTATGGAGGAATTTATCACCAACGAAGCCTTTGCGAAGATTTTCTTGGATTCCGTTGGAATCAGCGATTCGTATGTTATTGACGAAGTTATTCACTCTAAAACGGATGCCGATTTAGGCGAGTCTGACATTGTTTTTATCCTGAACATTTCCGGAAAGAGGCATGCTTTGCATATCGAGGATAAGATTGATGCGATTGCGATGCCCCGGCAGCACGATCGTTATGCCCTGAGGGCGCAGAAAGATATTGCAACCGGTCAATATGATTCTTATTCTGTCTTAATCGTTGCACCCGAAAAATACCTTGCAAATAACAAGGAAGCACAAAAGTATGCAAATCGTGTAACTTACGAGCAGATGCGCGAGCATTTCCTTACTAAGACAGATATTCGGTCAAAATATAAGCTGGCGCTTATTGACCGAGCCATCTATGAGCAAAAGAACGGATATCAGTATGAAGCTAACCCTGGTGTGGTACGCTTCTGTACTGCTATGGCGGCATATCAAAAGGAAAACTACCCCGGGTTGCCTATTGGCACAACTGCATGGTGGCCTGAATATCCCACATTGCTAAAGGATGCAAAGGTAGTGTTCAAAGCCAATAAAGGATTTTGTGACCTCCAATTTGGTCATACCCTGGCACAAGATTTGTATGGGCGTGTCAAGGATCACCTATCAGAACGAATGAATGTCGTGCAAGCTGGAAAGTCCGCATCCGTGCGTATCGCTATTACACCGATTTGGTTTGAAAATCGTTTTGAAGATAAGATAGCAGAAGTAGACGAGGCACTGACGGCGCTTGTTGTGCTTTATGAATTGTCCAAAAAAATTGCTGTAAATACGAATTGAGGTATAAAGATGAACAGAGAAAACTTACATAGACTTATCGAAAAATATGAAGAAAAGTTCTTTGTTTTAAACGGTTCTGAGCATGATGAAATATTCAAGTGGCGCGCAGCCAAACAATTTCGTGATGTGTGGTTTTCAGAAGAAGCGAAAACCATGCCTTTCTCCGAAAAGTTCGCATTGGCAAAGAAAAAGTTTTCCATTTTAATGGATAACAGCTATGTTTCCCCCTCCAATGGCGTTGTAAAAATTGCAGAACATGACCAAGAAGCTGTTGCCTGCTTATTTGAGAATTATTTGTTTGCGGACGATGGCGGAGATCTTACTCTTCGTCAAAACAATATGGACACATTCCTTGCGGAATTTGATAAGTTACGAATTAAGTACTATCCGCAGAGCTTCAAATTTAAGCAAGACCGGCACTCAGCTTCTTGCTATTTAGCATTCTTTGCACCGAGCAGCAATTACATTTATCGATATAGCGAAGCAGAAGCATTTGCACAGAATATCGAGTTTGGCAAAGATCTCGGCTCCGGTGCGGCGTTCCGGTTGGATCATTACTATGAAATGTGCGACCTGGTCGTTGAAGCGCTGAAAGAACACCCCAGCCTACTGGAAAAGCATTTTGTATTTCTGAGTGATAAATGTTATCGCGACGAGAGCTTGCATCTGCTGGCTTTTGATCTGATGTACTGCTGCAGAACCTACAATTATTACAAGGGTATGACGCATGCATCCAAAAAGGAGAGCATCAAAACTTATACCGAAGCGGAGGCACGCGAGAAAGAACGAACTGCACGGGAGGCGAAGATTGCAGAAGTAACAGACGAATTGCACGGCTTGGAAATGCGGTTAGAGCAGATCAGCGGAATATCTCTGCTGAATGTGGAAGTAACACAATCTGCATACGGAAAAGGTGTCATTATTGCACAACAAGGAAACCGTATTACAGTAAAATTCGATGCCGGGGAAAAAATGTTTATTATCAGCAAAAAGTACCCCGTGCGGCCTAAATTCGAAAATGATACCGAAACTGTTGAAGCTTTCACCGAATATGAAAACTTGCTGCAAAGAATTGAGGCAGTAAAGAGAAGAATTGCGCAGATATAAATACAAGGATCAAGAGGTATACCTAAGAAAGATATTTAGGGATTAGGTCATTCTTGGCAAAAAACGACCCCCTTACGCAGAAAACGACCCCGGGGGTCGCAACATTTCAAAATTAGGGTTATTACACAGAAAAACATTCGATGCGTCGCATCGGAGGTTTTTCAGCTTCAGCCACTCTTTTGGGTGGCTGAAATTTCACATTTTATGGTTAGCTAAAATAATTCACAATTTGCAAAGCGAATTATTTCACCGTGGTGTCAGCACCATTTCACTGAAAACAATACTTTTGTGTCAAACTTTTAACTTGTACTTCCTGCGGCGCATTGTGGAGAAAATAATCTTATTTTAGCTCAGTGGGGGATTGATTGTATTCTGCTTTAAAGGCCTTGAAAAACACAGAATAGTCACGGAAGCCGCAAGCGGAATAAACTTCACAGGCAGGCTTGCCGGAGAGCAGAAGCTGCTTTGCAATGGAAAGCCGTTTTAAAACAATATAATGATACAGACTTGATCCGGTCTGCGTTTTGAACAAATGGCTCAAATGAAATTTACTGATGTGGAAGTGCTGTGCAATTTTGTCCAAACACAGTTCCTCTGTAATATGTTCACATACATAGGATATGATTTCCGCAATTAACGGCGACGGTTTATCTGATTGACTTGTACTGTCGTCAATGCGTGAGAGCTCAATCAGAATTTGTCGAATCAGGCTTTGGGCGTAAATATCGGCGCTGAATTTTGACGATTGGGATTCGTTGTACAGCTTTTTGAAAACTTCGGTTAGGTAAGGTGCGTGGTAGAGATGTTGTCCGTTGGCGAAGCACCGGCTTAGACTGCCGTTGTGCAGATCCTGTTCCAGGTATTGTTTGTTGATCCATAAAACAATGCGTTGGCAGGATGCCAATTCTGTCAACGCAGGTTTGTGAAGCTGCATAGGACAAAGCAGCATCAGACTACCGGCGTTTAGCGGATATATTTTTCCGTCTACCCAGTAAGAAACCTCTCCGCTCAACACCATATGAATTTCATAGAACTCGTGATAATGGGCAACCAGATCAGATTCTGGAAAATTTTCATACAGATATGCTTCAAAACAGATGTCGGTCATTTTCTCTTTTGGTCGCAAAGATGTTTTTAATTCTTTCATATCAATCACCCGATAAGATTATATAGCAATAATTGCAATACTGCAAACAAAAAATGCAATTTACTATGCAAAAAATAGAATATATAATAGAATCATACAAAATTATGGAGGTGTATCCAATGGAAAAATACATACCTGTTGTGGTCATTAAAGAACTTTCTGAAACTGATAAGATTTTAACGGCTCTGAAAGCCAACGGCATCAATTGTGCGGAGATCACATTCCGTACCTCCTGCGCTGCGGAAGCTATTGCTTATGCCTGCAAGAATTATCCTGAAATGAGCATTGGCGCCGGTACGGTCATCAATGCCCGGCAGTGCCGTGATGCACTGGAAGCCGGTGCGCAATTTATTGTCTCTCCCGGTTTATCTGTGAGTGTTGCTGAGGTTTGTAAGGAGAATAATATTCCTTATTATCCCGGATGTGTCACCCCTACTGAGATTATGCAGGCATTGGATCTGGGTATTACGACTGTGAAATTTTTCCCGGCCAATATCTACGGCGGCTTGAAGGCATTGAAAGCATTGTCCGCCCCGTTTCCGCAGGTGAAATTCATTCCTACCGGCGGTGTGGACAGGAGCAACATTGATGAGTTTTTGGCTTTTGATAAGGTTGCGGCTATTGGCGGCAGCTTCTTTGTGAAGGAAGCCTTGGAAAAAATGGAGGGTTAAAAAATGGCAAAAGTTGTTACATTTGGTGAGTTGATGCTCCGCCTTGCGCCCAACGGTTACTACCGTTTCTTTCAGAACGATCAGATGCAGGCTACTTTTGGCGGCGGTGAAGCCAATGTTGCCGTTTCTCTTGCCAATTACGGACTTGATAGCTGCTATGTGACCAAACTGCCCAAGCACGCCATCGGTCAGGCTGCTGTGGATTCTTTGCGCTATTTTGGCGTGGATACATCTAAGATTGTGCGCGGCGGTGATCGTGTGGGTATCTATTTCTTGGAAAAGGGTGCATCCCAGCGTGGTTCTGTCTGTATCTATGACCGGGCACACTCTGCAATTGCAGAGGCAAAGGCTGAGGATTTTGATTGGAACAGCATCTTTGAGGGCGCGGATTGGTTCCACTTCACCGGCATTACCCCCGCATTGGGTGGTAATTTGGTTGAAATTTGCAAGCAGGCCTGTATTGCTGCCAAGGCTCACGGGGTCAAGATTTCCTGTGACCTGAACTACCGTGGGAAATTATGGACCCGTGACGAAGCACGGAAAGCAATGACTGAGCTGTGTCAGTATGTGGATGTGTGCATTTCCAATGAGGAAGATGCCAAGGATGTATTTGGCATCGAGGCGGAAAACACCGATATCTACGGCGGCAAGCTGAATCACGAGGGGTACAAGTCTGTAGCCAAACAGCTTATGGACAAGTTCGGCTTTGAGAAGGTTGCTATCACGCTTCGTACTTCCGTTTCTGCCAGCGATAATGACTGGGCAGGTATGCTGTACGATGGGGAAAATTATTGTTTCTCCAAGTCCTACCATCTGCATATTGTTGACCGTGTAGGCGGCGGCGATTCCTTTGGCGGCGGCCTGATCTACGCCCTACTTTCCGGTAAAGCTCCCCAACAAGCAATCGAATTTGCTGTGGCGGCTTCTGCACTGAAGCATTCTGTGGAAGGGGACTACAACCGTGTGTCTGTTTCCGAGGTGGAAAAATTAGCAGGCGGCGACGGCTCCGGCAGAGTGCAAAGATAATCCTATGAATAGAAACGGTGCAGGCAGTCTGAACAACTGCCTGCACCGTTAAGCTTTGATGGGATGTTAGGAATAGGAGTTTAACACACCGATAACTTCTTCGATTTTATAGCTTGCATCCAGTTTCAGATCACATTTTAAATCGTGATACATTCCGTGCTTAGCTTCCAGCATTTTCTCTAACGCCGCTGGCAAATTGCCGTGCATTCTATTTTTGAACCGTTCTTTTATGACATCTAAATCTGCCGTCAGCACAATTTTGAATGCCCCATCCGGCAAAAAATCTATATGCTCTTTTTCAGTAATTAAGTAGATTATATTTTCTCCGGCAACCGATGTCTTCAAAATGTCTTTAAATTTTTCTATGGCCATAGATGGATTCTTTTCTAACCTCAAATAATCTTTTCCGGAGTAGACCTTTGCGTCCAATCTTTTGGTTATTTCATTAGCTAATGTAGATTTGCCTACACAGTTCTCACCGATAATTGCAATTAACACGTTTTTGATCTCCTGTCAAATTGAAGTTACATAATTCAAATAGTGAATTTAAAAACGTTCTCAGCCCCAAATTCACCAAAGGTTTTTATTGCCATTCAATAAGAATGTTATTGTTCTGACAAAAAACGCTCAAGATTTACAGCATGATTGTATTTGATTGCGGCTCGGTTGTCTTTATCTAAAATCGCATCGTTCAAATCAATATGATTTAGAGAAGCAATGGCAAAAGCATAGTGAATAACATCAACCAACTCATCGGCCAATTGGGCTCTAAAGTCCTCATGATCAGAAGCTTTACGACCATCCCGTTTGTTTAGAACTTCTGCAACTTCTCCAACCTCTTCAACCAATTTCATAAATAAACTGGAGTCAATTCCGTGTTTCTTGTAGTGATGATATAAATAGGCTTCGTAATCTGCAATGCCAACATTCATAATGTAAATCCCCTTGTTCAGATGTATTGTACAAACAATTATAACAAACAGATATTACCTTATCAATCATCAAATAATTGGATAATTCAGTTTTTTAACAAAAAAGCACTCAGAGAAAATCCTCCGAGTGCTTTTAATTAGAGTTTCAATGTTGGATATTCCGTAAAATCTGTATTGTGCCGATTATTTTCTTACAAACAGCACACCCAATGTGCCGGGGCCGCAGTGACAGGAAATGGTGCAGCCGGCGGTAGTCCAATAGATGTTTTCAAAATCAGCATAAGCATTTACTGCTTCGGCAACGGCTGCTTCACAATCGGCTTCAACCGGAGTTCTGGTAACAAAGAGGATTTCTCTGTCCAAATCATCCCGGTCAGCAATACGATCCTTGACATAACTTGCCAAGCACTTTGCATAGTTGCCGCGGTATTTTTTTACCACTGCCATTTTGCCGTTTTTAACTTCGATCTAGGGCTTCAGATTCAGCAGGTTAGCACCCAATGCAGCGGCAGAGGAGCAGCGACCACCCTTAACCATATATTCCAGACGGTTCAGCAGGAAGCTTGCTTCAACTCTTTCAGTGAAGGCCTGCACTTTTTGGTGCAGATCGTCTAAATTGTCGCATTCCTGGGCAAGCTTGCAGGCATAGAGAACAACAAGCCCCTGACCGGTGGAGAGGTTTTGGGAATCTACTACACGCACATTGGGAAAATCATCTGCTGCGATGCAGGCGTTTTGATAGCAAGAGGAGAAACCGGAGCCGATGTTGATATGCAAAACACCGTCATAGCTGTCGGCGTATTTGGAGAAATGAGAAGTGTACTCATCTGCGTTCAATGCAGTGGTGGTGCAAAGAGAGCCGCCTGCAGCCACATGGGCGAAAATCTCATCGGGGGTAATGGTAACGCCGTCGGAATAAGCAACACCGTCTTTGATAACGGTCAAAGGAACCAAGCTGATGTTATGCTTCTGAAGAAGTTCAGCGGAAAGATCGCATGTGCTGTCAGATAATATTTTGATTTTCATAAATTATCTCCTTTATGTTCGTGGAAAATGAAAAATACATAGATTATCTTACTTGAATTTTACATCTTCTATGGTAGAATAGTACCATATAGTATGTATTTCGTCAATATTTTTATGCGGAGGTGATAGGATGCAGATTCGTTTTCGGGTGAACGGAATGAGCTGTGCGGCCTGTTCTGCCAGAGTGGAAAAAGTAACATCCCAAGTGCCTGGTGTTGCCAAGGCAGAAGTAAACCTTTTGGCAGGGACTATGGTTGTGGATGCTGAAAATGAGGCTGTAATCAGTCAGATCATAGCGGAGATTGAAAAGGCGGGATATAGCGCTTCACCGGAAAATTCAAAAAAACCTGAGAGCAGCCCGAAACAAAATCGGGAAGCTGTAGATATCAAACGCCGTATCATAATTTCGGTTTGTTTCCTGGCGGTGCTGATGTACTTTACTATGGGCCATATGGTGCATTTGCCTTTGCCTCGATGGTATCACGAAAATCCTGTAACAGCAGCCCTTTTGCAGTTGTTTCTGACCCTTCCTGTTGTTTATTTGAACCGTTCTTATTATAGAAAGGGAATTGCAGCATTATTCCGCCGCGCTCCCAATATGGATTCTTTAATTGCGGTCGGTTCCGGTGCGGCATTGATTTACAGTGTCTATGCCTTGTTTTGCATATCGGCAGGAGATGCTTCCCATCATCTGTATTTTGAATCTGCCGCAATGATTCTGACGCTTATTACCCTTGGCAAATTTTTGGAAGCCAGAGCAAAGGGAAAAGCCTCTGACGCAGTTCGCAAACTGATGGATCTGACGCCGGAGAGTGCAGCGATTCTGGTGGATGGAAAAGAAACAACGGTTCCGGTCGAGCAAGTGAAAATCGGTGATATTGTGGTAATTCGTTCCGGCACCAGAATCCAGGTGGATGGAACGGTTATCTCCGGTCACGCAGCGGTGGACCAAAGCCCCATAACAGGAGAAAGCGTTCCTGTTGAAAAACAAACGGGAGATTTTGTATCAGCAGGTACCATCTGTACAGAAGGTTATTTGCAGTTTCGGGCGGAACGGGTAGGGGAGAATACCACATTGGCACAGGTGATTCGCCTTGTGGAAGAAGCCGGCGGCCCCAAAGCTCCCATTGCCCGGCTCGCAGATAAGGTTGCAGGCGTTTTTGTTCCGGTTGTCATGGGATTGGCGATGCTTGCAGCGATTATATGGCTGATAGAAGGTGAGTCCTTTGAGTTTGCCATGACTACTGCCATTGCGGTCCTTGTCATATCCTGCCCTTGCGCCTTGGGGCTTGCTACGCCGGTGGCAATTATGGTTGGAACAGGCCGTGGCGCGGGAATGGGCGTGCTGTTCAAAAATGCGCAGGCACTGGAAAATCTTCATAAAATTGATACCGTTATTCTGGATAAAACCGGTACCTTGACTGTTGGAAAACCCAGTGTGATTGCGGTGCTGCCAAATGCCGTTTTGCAGGATGAATTGCTTGCGGTTGCGGCATCGCTGGAAGAGAAGTCCGAGCATCCTTTTGCAAAGGCGATTATGCAGAAGGCACAAGGTCTTGAATATGATTCGGCTGAGAACTTTACAGTTCTGCCCGGACGAGGCGTTTCCGCAGTAATAGACGGAAGCACATACTTTGGCGGAAATGATAAGCTGATGCAATCCATTGGCGTTTCGATTCCGAATAACATTGCGTATTTTCAAGAAGGCGGAACACCCCTTTATTTTGCCCGGGAAGACGGTCTTTATTTAGGCTGTATTGTTGCGGCGGATGTGTTGCGTGCGGATGCTCTTGAAGCGGTGCAGGAACTGAAAAAGCTGAACATTCAGCCTGTGATGCTTACAGGTGACAATGCTCATACAGCCTCTGCGATTGCCTCACAGGCTGGGATTACTCAGGTGATTTCGGATGTGTTGCCTTCTGACAAAGCAGGCGCAGTGGAATCCCTGCAGAAACAGGGAAAAAATGTGCTTATGGTGGGCGACGGCATCAACGATGCGCCCGCTTTGGCTACAGCCGATGTGGCGATGGCTATTGGGACCGGCACAGATATTGCTATGGAAACAGCGGACATTGTTTTGATGAATAACTCGCTAATGGGAATTTGCAACGCAATTTCTTTGAGCCGGGCGACGATAAAAAATATCAAGCAAAATCTGTTTTGGGCATTCTTTTATAATATTTTGGGGATTCCCATTGCGGCCGGTGTTCTGTACCCCATATGGGGGATCGGACTAAATCCTATGATCGGCGCCGCAGCTATGAGTTTTAGCTCTGTTTTCGTAGTTAGTAATGCCTTGAGGCTCAGGTTCTTCAAACCAAAAAGAATAAATATGTGCGATAATTCAAAATGTAAAATTGTAAAGGAGAAAAATATGATTATTCAAGTTGAAGGTATGATGTGCAATCATTGCAAAGCCCGTGTTGAAAATGTATGCAAGGAAATCCCCGGCGTAACATCTGCGGAGGTTGACCTGCAAAAGAAGCAGGTGACAGTTACCGGAACAGCTGCCTATGAAGTTGTGGCTGATGCCATTACCAAAGCGGGATACGAGGTTATCGGCTGATTTAATAGTACGATTTATTGGACTGAATGTGTTGCATAATGTAGTCATAAAAATTGAGAGGAAGATGACTATGTTTCAAATCGTTCACACAAGAGGACACATTCAGGTTTTTGATTCCAGAGGAAATTTCCTGTTTTCTGCTGATGACGAACGGGAAGCAAGAGAGGAACTGAAGTCTTATGAGGAATGTGCGGCTTGACCTTTGCTATGACGGGTCAAAATATAAGGGATGGCAGCGGCTTGCCAATACGGATAATACCATCCAGTGCAAGCTGGAAACGGCGTTGTCCCGCATTTTGGATGAACCAATTGAGGTGACAGGCAGCGGCCGTACTGACGCCGGGACCCATGCAAAAATGCAGGTTGTGAATTTTCATTGCCATAGCATAATGGATTGCGATGAACTTTTGTCCAATCTTCGCAGGTATCTTCCGGAGGATATTGGCATATATTCCTGCAGGAATGTTTCTGAGCGCTTCCATGCCCGGCTGAATGCCAAGACAAAGACTTATGTATACCGCCTTTGGAATAGCGATATGCCCTGCGTGTTTGACAGGAAGTATGTTTACAAAGAGTCTTCTGAGCTGGATATATCCTGTATGCGTCAGGCGGCACAGCATTTTCTTGGAACCCATGACTTTTCGGCTTTTTGCGCCAATAAGAATATGAAAAAATCAACAGTACGCTGTATTCACGCTTTTGAGATTGAACAATGCGGCGGAGAACTGCGGTTTGTAGTTACGGGAAATGGTTTTTTGCACCATATGGTGCGCATTATGGTTGGCACATTATTGGAAGTGGGCAAAGGTGACCGTGAACCGGACAGCATTTTGGAATTGTTTGGGCAGGAACGGTCCCAGGCTGGCATATTAGTGCCTGCCTGCGGTCTTTGCTTAATGGAGGTTACGTATTGAATATTCAGATTTTTGGAAAAAGCAAATGCTTTGATTCGAAAAAAGCAGAGCGCTATTTTAAAGAACGCCGTATCAAATATCAGTATATTGATTTGAACCGATACGGTCTTTCTCCCAAGGAATTTGACAGTGTGCTTCGTGCCGTTGGCGGTGTGGATAACCTGGTGGATTGGGATTGTAAAGATGAGAGAATTACATTGATGCGTTATATGAGTGACGCACGGGCCAAAGAGGATAAGATTTACGATGACCCCAAATTGATGCGCAGTCCTATTGTCCGCAACGGCAAACAGGCAACCGTCGGTTTCTGCCCGGAAATCTGGCAAACCTGGGAATAATACTAAAGCAGCTTCTTATGTTTGGAAGCTGCTTTTTTGTGTATATTTTTCTTGTATTTTTCGTCGAACAGTGCTATGATTGGAGGCAGATATGCTGGAACTTCTCAAAGGTATCAATGGTTTTGTTTGGGGGATTCCCACCTTGCTGCTGATTTTAGGAAGCGGCATATTTTTCAGTGTAAAAAGCGGCTTGTTTCAGCTGTCCTATTTTCCACAGGCGTTTTTGATGTTTGTGCGAAAAATGAAACCGGATAAAAAGAAAATCGAAGGGATATCTGCCTATCAGGCGCTGTGTACAGCCCTGGCTGCAACGGTGGGTACAGGTAATATCGCCGGCGTTGCAGGTGCGATCACCATTGGCGGACCGGGTGCGGTGTTCTGGATGTGGATATGCGCATGGATGGGAATGATCCTCAAGTGCGCAGAGGCTTCATTGGCGGTTCGTTATCGGAAGAAAAACCGTACCGGCGAATGGGTCGGCGGCCCAATGTATATGATCGAAAATGGCCTTGGGAACAAATGGAAATGGCTTGCTGTTTTATATGCTTTTTTCGGTGTGGTTGCTGCATTCGGTGTAGGAAATGCAACCCAGGTCAATGCCGTTCTGGGTGGAATCCATAGTGCAGCAGAAGTATTTGGTATTCATATAATGCCAATTGTGGATTATGTGATAGCCGGTGTGCTGGCAATTCTTGTGGCGCTTATGTTGTCGGGCGGCGCAAAACGAATCGGAACAGTTGCCGAGCGGCTTGTCCCGATTGCATCCGTGATCTATCTGATTCTTGGTTTGGGCGTTCTTGCTGTTCGCAGGGATGCAATTCCTGAAGCTTTCGAGACCATTGTAAAAGGTGCGTTTTCTCCCAGGGCTATGACGGGCGGTGTCATTGGATCATTTTTCACTTCCTGCAGAATTGGCGCATCCAGAGGTATTTTCACCAACGAAGCGGGGATGGGTACGGCATCCATAGCCCATGCAGCGGCAGATGTAAAACATCCGGTAGAACAGGGGATGATGGGGATCATGGAGGTTTTCCTGGATACCATCGTAATATGCTCCATAACTGCATTTGTTATTCTTTGCAGCGGCATACAAATTCCTTATGGAATGGATACCGGAAGTGAGCTGACCTCGGCAGCTTTTTCTGAAATTTATGGTGGCTGGGTTGCGGTTCTGATCGCATTGTCCTTGATTTGTTTTGCCCTTGCTACCATCCTTGGCTGGGGATATTACGGCCTGCGATGTGCCCAATACCTTTTTGGCGAAGGGGCATTCCGCCTGTTTGTTTTTTTGCAGGCAGCTACGGTTATATTGGGGGCTATCCTGAAAACCGGCACGGTCTGGCTGTTGGCGGATACAGTCAACGGTCTTATGGTAATTCCTAATCTGATTGCACTTCTGGCGTTAAGTCCGGAGTTTATAAATATGATAAAACAGTACCAAAGCATAACTGGAGGCAACTATGAAAATCTCAATCAACGCAAATCGCTGCGAACCGTCACCTATGCGGAAATTTCATCCGCTGGCAGTTCAGGCGCAAAATGCAGGTAAAACCATCTATCACTTGAATATCGGTCAGCCCGATCTTCCCACACCTGCGGCTTTTTATGAACAAATTCGCTCTTTTGATAACAATACAGTTGCCTATGCGGAATCTCCCGGTATGCCTCTTTTGATCAATGCCATTCGGGATTACTATAGCAAATTGGATGTAGAGTTGGCTGCGGACGATGTTTTGATCACCAGCGGTGGCAGCGAGGCGTTGCTTTTAACCTGTCTTTCTATTCTTGACCCCTACACGGAAGTAATTATTCCCGAACCGTATTATCCCAATTATACCACCTTTGTTCACGCTGCAGGCGGAGTGATCCGGGCTTTGCATACCGGTCCGGAAGAGGGATATCATTATGCGGACCGGGATCGGATCGAAAAACTGATAACAAAAAATACCCGGGCAATTCTGATTACCAACCCGGGAAATCCCACCGGTGTTGTCCTCGATGAGCAGGAAATGCGAATGATTGCAGATATTGCAAAGGAAAATGACCTTTATTTGATTTGCGATGAAGTATACCGGGAATTTTGTTATGATGATAAATACGGCGTACCGTGTATGGGACGGTTTGATGACTTGGATGAGCATCTGGTCATCATTGACTCTGTTTCAAAGCGATTTTCAGCCTGCGGCGCACGTGTTGGCTGTGTGATTACGAAGAACAAGGAATTGCAGCAGGCGATTTTGAAATTCTGCCAGTCCCGTTTGGCAGTTGCGACGCTGGATCAGATCGGTGCAGCGGCCCTGTACTCTGTGGATGCTGAGTTTTTTGCCCGTTCTAAGGAAGAGTATCGCAGGCGTCGTGATCTGGTGGTGGATCGGCTGCGGAATATGCCCGGCGTGTCTGTTACAGAGCCAATGGGCGCATTTTATGTGATGGCAAGCTTGCCGGTAGATAATGCGGATAAATTCCAGTATTGGCTTCTGGAGCACTTTGACGACCGCGGAGATACGGTTATGTTCGCCCCCGGCGCACCGTTCTATGAAACTCCCGGCAAAGGCATCAACGAAGTACGAATTGCCTATGTCCAGGATTTGTCAAAATTGGAGCGTGCTATGGAGCTGCTGGCTTTGGGTATTGCTGCGTATCAGAAAGAGGTTATGCATATATAAAAAATCGGAGTGTGGTATTCACACTCCGATTTTTAATCAGTTGGGAATATATTCCGACAGCAGTTCAACCTGGCCGGATGAGTTCCTTGCAAGATAGAACTGGTGCGGCTTTCCGTTTATGCTATAGCAGAGCATATAGTTAGGTCTGGAAACACTGAACTGAGCCTCTAAAACGATAGCATTATCGGAAGAAAGAGAATTAACAGCGCAAACATTCTTCTTGATTTGATTGTAGTCAGACCATATCAGCTCGTATACACGGATATCCTGTACCATAGTATCGGTGGTCAGCAGCAATCTGGTGGATTCCGGTTTGGCTACATACTCCACAAATTCACCGTAGTTTTCCAACTCGGCATCGGCAAAGGGAATAACAGAAAGATTTCCGCTGCTGTAAATTCGTTCGGGAGGGAAGAATCCGTCTCCGATAATGCCGGTCAGCTCGTTGTAGGGAATTTCGACAGTGACAGTGCCGTAGGCACGGGCTGCAATTTCGTATGGTTCAAAGTAGAAGCATAAACCATTGGCGCTGAAATAGAAATCCTCGTCGATGCTCTCGTCCCTCTGGAAACGTGCAAGAACGGTGTCACGGTATTCGTCAAACAGGCGAATGTCGTTTCTTTCTTCCAAATGGTTTATGACCAGCTGGGCCATATCATCCTTTTTATCGATGTGGTATAAAATACTGCCAATAGTTAAAATGTCGCCGGTTACCAGATCGTAATTGGCGCAGATTCGGCTCTGATTGGAGCCTGCAGCGTCGCCGGTGTTGAGGATATACCCGTAAAGGCTTAATACGCCCTGATCAAACCGCATAACATCGTATTGAATCTCGTAGGATAAGGGAACAAATTCTGTTGCCATGGAATAAAGTTCTTTTGCATTTGCCAGTACTTCGTTGGCGTTGGCGCGCTGCTGTTCGATCCGGTTTGTGAAGTCCATGATCAGCTTGTCGGCAACATCCTGCTCGTGAAGAACGGGCATGATGGTTTGGTAGGAATAGGTGAATATTTCATTGCCATCATCAGAAAGGGTTGTTTCTTCTGTGATGGGCAAAGAGATGTTGTACATATTCTCGTGGATGGGAGTTATGTCATTGCTGATAATACCCTGTGTGGGCTGTTCTGTGATATCCGGATCTGTATCCGTTGGGATTTCCGGAAGATCAGAGTTTTGACATCCGGCAAAACAGAGGACTGCAATCATAGCCAAAGCAATCAGCCTTTTCTTACTCATATGAAAAACCTCCTTGAAGGTGTATTATATTCCATACTCATTTTAACATAATTCGACGATATATTCAATATATTTTTCTGCGTTTCGTACTGGACTGAGAAAATAGAATGTGATATGATTCTGTTGGGGTGATGAATTTGAGGGATATTCCAGTGTTCTCTACGCAATTGGGAGTTGCCAGCCTGACGCTCAGTCAAATTCCCTATACAAAAACAGCCTATATCCGGATACAGGATACCGGCAATGCGCTTGATTTTCTTAAAGAGTGTGTGAGCTTTTGCAAAATGGCAGGAGCAGAAATTGTGTATGCTACCGGACATACCGTGTGCTGTGACTATCCCTTTTCTACTGCCATTGTTACGATGCAGGCGGATAAAGCAAGAATTGATTCGACGGATGCCTGTATTTTCCCGGTAACGGAGAAAACCTTGGAACAATGGCGCACAATCTATAACAGCAAAGTCAGTCGAATCCCTAATGGCGCATGGATGACCATACAGGAGAGCCGGAAAATGCTGCAGCAGGGGAGCGGCTATTTTATCCATAGAGGCGGTACACTGCTGGGAATTGGTAAGGTTGACGGAAGTCAGATACAGTGGCTTGCTTCGGTATATCATGGCGGAGGAATAGATGTTTTAAGAGCGCTCTGCAATGCCATCACGGATGATACAGTTAGTTTAGAGGTAGCCAATACCAATATAAAAGCTATGGATTTATATAGGAAATCAGGTTTTGTTCCTACGCAGATTTTATCTGAGTGGTATCGTGTAGAATAAATAGGCTTTGACAAGTAAAAACACTTGACAAAGATGAAATTGTGGTGTATGATGTGTCAGGTGTCAAGGAAATATGCTTGACAGGAGGGATTTGATGGATGCACTGGAAATGACGCTGCTTTATGATTACTACGGCGATCTTCTGACCGAGCGTCAAAAAATGTGCTTTGATCTGCGGCATAATCAAGATCTCTCATTGGCAGAAATTGCCCAGGAATTGCAGGTTAGCAGGCAGGGAGTTCACGATAATCTCAGCCGTGCAGAGGCATTGCTGCTGAATATGGAAGCAAAAACCGGCTGTGTCCGCCGGGATATGCAGTGCCGTCTGGCCGCAAAAGAGATTCTTGCTGCGGCTCAATTGCTTTCAGAAAATAATGATGAATATGTTGCACAGCTTGCCGGAAAAATTCTGGCTGCTGCAAAAAGTCTTGAGGAGTAACTATGGCATTTGAAGGCTTGACAGATAAAATATCCGGCATCTTCAAAAGGCTCAAAGGCAAAGGCCGTCTGAAGGAATCCGATGTTAAAGAGGCAATGCGTGAGATTCGTATGGCATTGCTGGAAGCGGATGTTAGCTATAAGGTCGTGAAAGACTTTACGAAATCCGTTACAGAGCGCTGCATTGGCGCAGATGTTCTGGAATCTTTAGGCCCGGCTCAGATGATTGTCAAAATCGTCAATGAAGAGCTGACAAAGCTGATGGGTAGCGATGCAAAGCATATTACCATCAATCCCAATGGTCCCACCGTTGTGATGCTGGTTGGTTTGCAGGGTGCAGGTAAGACTACAAACGGCTCCAAGCTTGCCGGCTTGATGAAACGGCAGGGTAAGAACCCGCTGCTGGTTGGCTGTGATATCTATCGCCCTGCTGCTATTGCGCAGTTGAAGGTTTGCGGAGAGAAACTGGGAATCCCGGTCTTTGAAAGAGGACAGAGTGATCCGGTTCAAACTGCGAAGGAGGCAGTATCTTACGCCCGTCAGCACGGTCACGATATGGTGTTTTTGGATACCGCCGGTCGTCTTCATATTGATGAAGCGCTGATGGAAGAGCTGAAAAACATTAAAGCAACTGTAAAGCCCCAGGAAATTATGCTGGTTGTGGATGCAATGACCGGTCAGGATGCTGTGAATGCAGCGCAAAGCTTCAATGAATGGCTGGATATTGATTCGGTAATGCTCAGTAAGCTTGATGGCGATGCCAGAGGCGGTGCGGCCCTTTCTGTTCGTGCGGTAACCGGTAAGCCCATTAAGTTTTCCGGTATCGGAGAAAAGCTGGAAGATATCGAAACCTTCCATCCCGACCGAATGGCTTCCAGAATTTTGGGAATGGGCGATGTCCTTTCTTTGATTGAAAAGGCGGAGCAGGCTTATGATGCTAAGAAAGCCGCCGAGATGGAAGAAAAATTAAAATCCAACCGGTTTACTCTGCAGGACTTCTACGATCAAATGGTTCAGATGAAGTCTATGGGCTCTATGCAGGATATTCTTGCGCAGATGCCCGGCGGTGCAGGCCTTAAAAATGTGCAGTTGGATGAAAAGGCTATGGCTCGTACAGAAGCGATTATCCTGTCTATGACGCCGAAGGAACGGGAAAATCCCGGTATTATCGGTGCAAGCAGAAAAAAACGAATTGCTGCCGGCTCCGGTGTGAAGGTTGAAGATGTGAACCGTCTTCTGAAATCCTTTGACCAGATGCGCGCGCTGATTAAGCAATTCTCCGGTCCCGGAATGGGAAGGAAAATGAAGCGAATGCGTGGATTCGGCGGTTTTGGCGGATTCCCGGGCTTCTAAACTAATTTGTTCGCTGTAAGCAAATTGCTTTGCGATATAGAAAAATGAAATTTTACTTGGAGGTGAAAACCAATGGTTAAGATCAGACTCAGAAGAATGGGCGCTAAGAAGGCTCCTTACTACCGTATCGTTGTTGCTGATTCCCGCAGCCCCCGTGACGGCCGCTGCATCGAAGAGATCGGCACCTACAACCCCCTGACCAACCCTGCTACTGTTACTGTAGACGCAGAGAAGGTTCAGGCTTGGATCAAGAACGGCGCACAGCCCACCGATACCGTTCGCGGCCTGCTGAAGAACGCCGGCGTTCTGTAAGACCCCACCAAAGGAGTTTCGAAATGAAAGAACTTTTGCTCTATATGGCAAAGAACTTGGTGGACGATCCGGACGCAGTAACTGTTACGGAGATTTCTGAGGAGGAAGGCACTGTTTTGCAGCTGCATGTTGCTCCCGGAGATATGGGTAAGGTCATCGGCCGCCAAGGTCGTATTGCGAAGGAGATTCGCACCATCGTAAAAACCGTTGCCCAGCGCACCGGCGAAAAAATCACGGTCGATATCGTGGATTAACGGGTTATGCGTGACGCTTGGCGCCACGCATTTTCCTGTATTTAGGAGGATAGAATATGAAGCTTCAGTTTTTGGAAGCAGGCGAGATCGTAACAACCCACGGCGTGCGTGGAGAGGTTAAAGTTTTGCCTTGGGCAGACAGCCCGGAATTTTTGATGGACTATAACCGTGTCATAATCGGCACGGCAGAATATAAAGTGGAGCAGTGCAGGATTCAGAAAAGCTGCAATCTTGTAAAGCTGTCCGGCGTGGATACTATGGAGCAGGCGCAGCAGCTCCGGGGAAAAATTATAAAAATCTACCGTGAGGATGCCCCTTCTGATTTGATCTTTGCTGCAGAACTCATTGATATGGAAGTTTACTGCGAAGAAACTTGCATCGGCAGGATCACAGATGTGTTGGACTACCCCGGTAATAAGGTGTATGTGGTTAAAGGGGATCACGAATATATGATCCCGGCTGTGAAGCAGTTTGTTTTGTCCACAAGCCTGGAGGAGAACAAAATGCAGGTCCGTTTGATTGAGGGTATGCGCACTGATGAGAATTGATATTTTAACGTTGTTTCCGGATTCTGTGGTGGATGTTCTGTCTGACAGCATTTTGGGCAGAGCCCAGGAGCGGGGATTTATTCAAATCGATGCCCACCAAATCCGGGATTATACCGCCAGTAAGCAGTGCCAGGTGGACGATTATCCCTATGGCGGCGGTCGGGGTGCTATTATGCAGGCAGATCCTCTGTACCGATGCTGGGAAGCGGTGTGCGACCAGGCAGGGGGACCTGTGCATACAATTTATATGTCACCGTGCGGAAAGACCTTTAAACAGGAGGATGCCATCCGATTAAGTAAGCTGGATAATTTGATTCTTGTCTGCGGTCATTATGAGGGCATTGTTCAAAGATTTATTGATGAATGTGTGGATGAAGAAATCTCTCTGGGTGACTTCGTGTTGACCGGCGGTGAAATAGCCGCTATGGCAGTAACAGATGCCGTGTGCCGTATGGTTCCCGGTGTTCTGGCAGATCCTGAGTGCTTTGAAGATGAAAGCCACTACAGCGGTATGCTGGAATATCCCCAGTATAGCCGTCCTGCGGTATGGCATGGCAGGGAGGTTCCGCCAATTCTTCTTTCCGGTGACCACGCAAAGGTAGCGCAGTGGCGTAGAAAAGAGGCTCTGCGTCGAACGAGAGAACGCAGACCCGATATGTACGCCAAACTGGATCTTTCGGGCAAACAGGATAAAAAAATCCTCGCTCAAATGGAGCAAGAGGACTTGGAAAAATCAGAATATAAAGATGCGTAAATAGGTCCGATGGTAGAATTGCCATCGGGCTTAATTTTTTACAGAAAAATTTAAAAAATACTTGCAATGGAAACTATTTGGTGATAAAATGCAAAATAACTTATGATAAAGGAGCAATTTGCATGCTTATTGGATGTCCTAAGGAAATAAAACCCCAGGAGGGTCGTGTAGGCCTAACCCCTGCCGGAGCGGATGCTTTGGTTCGTGCCGGTCATAAGGTTTATATGGAACATAATGCCGGCTTGGAGAGCGGATTTACTGATGCAGAGTATATTGCCGTTGGTGCTCAGATTATGGATACTCCTGCTGAAATTTATAATATTGCGGATATGATCATCAAGGTTAAAGAGCCTTTGGCACCGGAATACGATCTTTTGAAGGAAGGTCAAACTTTGTTTACATATCTGCACCTGGCTCCCGATCCCGGTCAGACAGCAGCGTTACTCCGGAAAAAGATCACTGCCATTGCTTACGAAACAGTTCAGCTCGCCGACGGTTCTTTGCCGTTGCTTGCACCTATGAGTGAGGTTGCAGGCCGTCTGTCTGTGCAGATTGGCGCAAATTTGCTGGAATCCAACAACGGCGGCAGAGGCATCCTGCTTGGCGGCGTTACCGGCGTTGAAAGAGCCAATGTTGTGATCATTGGCGGCGGTAATGTAGGCTTGAATGCAGCCAGAGCAGCTATTGGCTTTGGCGCAAATGTCGTGATTGTGGATCTGAATATTAAGCGTCTTGCCTATTTGGATGATATTTTTGGCGGCCGCGCACAAACACTTCTTTCCAATCCTTATAATATTGCAAAGGTTGTCAAAGAAGCAGATTTGGTTGTCGGCTGTGTACTGATCCCCGGTGCGAAAACTCCCAAGCTGGTTAGCGAGGAGATGGTTGCCGCTATGCGTCCCGGCAGTGTTATTGTGGATGTGGCAATTGACCAGGGCGGTTCCATTGAAACCATTGACCGTATCACAACCCACGCCAATCCTTATTATGTCAAGCACGGTGTGCTGCATTATTCTGTGGCAAATATGCCCGGTGCAGTTCCCAGAACATCCACACTTGCCTTGACTGGTGCAACATTGCCCTATGCCTTGAAAATTGCAAATATGGGCGCTGAGGCTGCCTGTAAGGCCGATTCTGCACTGATGAAGGGTCTGAATACCTACAATGGACATTTGACCTTCCGTGCTGTTGCAGAGGCACAGGGACTCACCTATACCGATCCTACCACATTGTTCTAATGAAAACTTCAGGGGCTGTCTTCCGACAGCCCCTTGATTTATTTTCTTTTTACTGGAATCCAAATTGCGCTGTGGTAATCCGGATCGTCTTTATCGCCAATGCAGTCGTACCATTCCACAGTTGCATTGCCATAAAGTTCGTATTCCGGATTTCCGGGCAACCATTCTTTGAATATTTTAGTGTTAAGATCCTGCAAAGCATCGGGCATTGGTCCTATGCAGTCAAATACGGCCCATTCGCCTGCTGGAAATTCGTAAAGCACCATACCCTCGGGAACATCGCCCCCTGTATATTTTCCGGCAATCAGATAGCGGAATGTATTGCCGCTGATATCGTCAATACACACGGCATATTCTCCGATGCAGTTGTCGATCAATGCTTTTTCGTATGCATTTGCAGGAGGATTTCCGGCGTATACATTGTATGCGTATTTTTCGCATATCTCATCCCAGTATTTTGGGATCTCTTCATAGGAATTTTCGGAGTAAAACTCTTTTTGGAAACCGATCAGTTTCATTCCAAACATTTTTGTGATTTTACATTTCATCTGACTGCCTCCTCGAATTGTGATGTGAATATGCAGCGGAAGGAAGGTTTGAAACGGTGCGCCGTTGCGAACAGCAGAGGGGGTATGCCCGTGAAAACGGGTAAAAGCCTTTGTAAAGCTTTCCGGCGTATCGTAATGTGCATTTGACGCAATATCCAGAATGCTCTGGGAACTATCCCGCAGGGACAACGCAGCCAGATACAGCCTTCTTCCGCGAATATATTCGCTGATGGAATACCCGGTCATAACGGTAAATCCCTTGGCGAAAATATACGGCGAGATATGAATCTGACCGGAAATGTCCTGCAAGCTAATTTCTTCGCCTAAATGCTCTTCAATGTATTCAATAGATCTTCTGATTGCCGACAGCCACTCCATTTTCTGTTTCCTTTCCTTTGAACTAACAGTATTGTATCACAATGTGATTTAGAAAGCCTGTCATTTTTGGCACAAATTTGTCGGTTAGGGGTTAGGTGTTGGTAAACTTAAATTATGCACATCACGCAGGTATCGTTCGAACATAACAAAAAACCGTTCAAAAGCATAGCTATCGAAATTGCCGCTTGTGTATAACAGATGATTCCACCAGCATGCATAGCCGTTCTTGTCAGTAAGAACCTCATTGTGATACCATTCTACAAAGGAATTAAAATAGAAAAGAGGTGATTCGTTGCAATAAAAAGAGAACGCATACTTCATACCAAACAATTGGTCGCGTAAAGACAATAAAGAAGTTTGACCTAAATACATCCCCGGACGACGCTTCACATTGGCAAAGAATTCCAATTCATTAAACTTCTGCTTTTGATACATTTGTATCACCATCCTTTTCTATATAATTATACTACAAAAAGAAAATAACCGCAAGCTTCATCAAAGTTTCGGTTATTCTTTGCAGTAACCAATAATAGCCTTATGCCCACATCCGTACCGGATGCGTTCATAAGGCTATGGATTCTCCCCCGGGCTAAAAAAATGTCCACCGGACACTTTTTTGCCTTGCCTCTGGCAAGGCCGCCCTCTTCGAATCCCTTCTCCGCCAAAAGAAATCCACC
>JAZRLK010000092.1:0-4413 GCA_045646805.1 Faecousia sp. | reverse complement strand
GCAATCTCATAGTAGGCAGTTTCTTCTATCGCAAGCTTACCTGAACAAGTAAGATTGTACCAAGAGATTCCCACGGGTCTAACGACCCTCGGAATGACACCCGGTTCGATAGTTTTCATAGTAAGATAAACAATCATTTATGAAGAAGGTATTGATATGATATTTCTGGAAATTTTGAAGGCCATCTTATTCGGCATCGTGGAAGGCATCACGGAATGGCTTCCCGTATCCTCCACAGGACACATCATTCTGCTGGATGAATTTATTAAGCTGAAGGTATCTGCCGAATTTATGGAGATGTTTGAGGTCGTGATTCAGCTTGGTGCTATTTTGGCAGTTATCCTGCTGTTTTTTAATAAGCTGAACCCCTTCTCCGGCAAAAAAACCGCCATCCAAAAATCAAACACCTGGCAGCTTTGGTTTAAAGTTGTGGTTGCGGTTTTGCCCTCTGCGGTAATCGGTCTTCTGCTGGACGACTGGATGGATGAGCATCTTTATACATACATTGTGGTTGCCATTACTTTGATTTTGTACGGTGTGGCATTCCTGTTTGTAGAAAAGTGGAATCAGCGTCGGACAATTAAAGTAAACGATGTATTCGACATCAACTACCGCACTGCACTTTTGATCGGCGCATTCCAATGCCTGAGCCTGATCCCCGGCACTTCCCGTTCCGGTTCAACCATTTTAGGTGCCATTGCCCTGGGTGTAGGCCGGGCCGCCGGCGCAGAATTTTCCTTCTTCCTGGCAATTCCCACGATGTTAGGCGCAAGCGGTCTGAAATTTATGAAATTCCTGCTCTCCGGTGCTGCCGCCAGCGGTTTGGAAATTGCCGTTCTGGCAGTGGGCTGCGTTGTCAGCTTTATCGTCAGCCTTTTGGTAATCAAGGCGCTGATGGAATATGTCCGCAAGCACAGCTTCTCCGTCTTCGGCTTCTACCGCATCGGTTTGGGCATCCTGGTTATCGGTTATTTTATCATCAAAACATTTCTGTAAATTAGAATTTATATCGCTAACGCTCATAAATTCAATGCTGAATGCTAAATGCTAAATGCTAAATGAATGTGTCGCCAGAGGCGACTATTTACAATTATTTTCGAAGAAAATACCATAATTTAGCATTCTGCATTATGCATTTTGCATTTGATTGTTTATCGGGCGTTAGCACGATAAACAATCATTTATATGCATTCAGGGGTTATCTCACAAAAAGAGATAACCCCTGATTCTTATTTTCTGATCTTTTTCATTTTATAAAGCTCTTCCGTGGCAAGACGGGTTTTTGCCACCACATCGCCTCCTTTGGGGAAGCAATAATAAAGCACATCGTTGTTGCCGATACAGATCACATCGGCAATGGAGTACCAATAATAGTCCGCATACAGGCTATAGCTGGAAAGAGGACCTTGGCTGTACTCCAATTTGCCGTCGCAGCCGGTGAGGGTGAAGCCCTCTGCCGTATGGGTCAGGCGTCCTGTTCCTACCATATAGATGGCCTTATAATCCACCATCACGCCGATCTCCACTTCCCGATCCAGCTCATAAGTTCCGTTTTCCAATTCCTCCCGGACTTTTTGACGCTGCCAGGCGTACCAATCGGGAATATGGTCAAAAATACCCTGCACATTTTTTGCCTGCAAAAAGCCGGTTTCTGTCAGCTCGTATTCTGCGCCGCAGTTATGGCACACAAGGGTAATCCCCTTGCCCTCGGTCTGACCTTCGGCATCACAATGGGGACATTTATACAGGATGCGGTTAAGCCCATCTGCCCGGAAGGGCTCGGAAATCACCACATTGTTTTCCTGCTGATCCCGGAAGTTATCAAAAGTAAACGCCTCCTCCAGCATAGCATCCAACTGGCTGACGGTCATATTTTTGATTTCCTCAGCAGAAGCCAGGCATCTTACCCTGGCGCTGACCTTTACCTTTCGGTTCTGCAAACCGTTATACAGCGGATCTCTGGCAAATGCGCCCCGGGTGTTGACCATCACCACCGGCACACCCAGCTTTTTCAGCAGCACGCCCATTTTCCGGGGCAGGGGGGTAGCCGTTCCGTCAAAGGAATAGCTGGCCTCCGGGAACATCAGCACGCTCATTTTCTTTTTCTTGAGCATATATTCCATATCCCGGATGAGCGTCAGATCGCTGACAAATTTCTGGGTGGGAATGCAGCCTAACAGCCGCATCAAAAGCCCCATTCCCACAAATCCGTCAGAGGTGCAGACGATGCCGTACCGTTTCGGAAAGAAAATCCGGGAAGCAATTTTCAGGTCGATAAAGCTGGAATGGTTCATCAGGATCAGGCAGGGAGTTTTTCTGCCGATTCCCTCCATATTTTCCCTGGTAAAAGAAAACTTCACCGCCCGCATATCCGAAACCGCCAGCAATCGGATCAGAATCTGCAGCAGCCATATGGGTTTACGGGGATTGCGGCGTTTTGGACGGGGAAGGGTCATAACCTTCTCATAATCCATCTTTTTGGTTTTTATCTTCATAAGCGTTTCCGCCTTCCGTGTTTTTGGGGAGATTATACAGTATTTTCCCGTTTGACGCAAGTTTTACGACCATATATATAAAATTTTTCATCAAATTGGTAAAAATGTTTGCTTTTTTTTAATGTATATGGTACACTATATCCGCCCAAATAGGAAATCTAAGAAAAAAAGAAAAATTTGGCAGCAAGGCGCTGCCAAAAAACATTGAAAGGAGTAGATTCCAATGTCCCACAAGTATGTTTATCTGTTCACCGAAGGCAATGGCTCTATGCGTGAGCTGCTGGGCGGTAAGGGTGCCAACCTGGCTGAAATGACCAACATCGGTCTGCCTGTTCCCCAGGGCTTCACCATTTCCACCGAGGCCTGCACCCAGTACTACGAAGATGGCCGCAAGATCAATGATGATATTCAGGCCGAAATTATGGAATATGTTACCAAGTTAGAGGGTATCACCGGCAAGAAGTTCGGCGATAAGGAAAACCCCCTGCTGGTTTCCGTCCGCTCCGGCGCACGTGCTTCTATGCCCGGCATGATGGACACCATCCTGAACCTGGGTCTGAATGAGGACGTTGTTCAGGTTCTGGCAACCAAGTCCGGCAATCCCCGCTGGGCATGGGACTGCTATCGCCGTTTTATCCAGATGTACTCCGACGTCGTTATGGAAGTCGGCAAGAAGTACTTTGAAGTCCTCATCGACGAGATGAAGGAAAAGAAGGGCGTTGTGCTTGACGTAGATCTGACCGCTGAGGATCTGCAGGAGCTGGCTGGTCAGTTCAAGGCTGAATACAAGGCCAAGCTGGGCACCGACTTCCCCTCCGATCCCAAGGAGCAGCTGATGGGCGCCATCAAGGCTGTTTTCCGCAGCTGGGACAACCCCCGTGCTAACATCTACCGCCGTGAAAACGATATCCCCTATTCCTGGGGTACTGCCGTTAACGTGCAGTCCATGGCCTTCGGCAACATGGGCGACGATTGCGGCACCGGCGTTGCTTTCACCCGTAACCCCGCTACCGGCGAGAAGAAGCTGTTCGGCGAGTTCCTGACCAACGCTCAGGGCGAAGACGTGGTTGCCGGTGTCCGGACTCCCATGCCCATCAGCGAGATGGCTGCCAAGTTCCCCGAAGCTTTCGCTCAGTTCGAGAATGTTTGCTCCATCCTGGAGAATCACTACCGTGATATGCAGGATATGGAGTTCACCGTTGAAAACGGCAAGCTCTACATGCTCCAGACCCGTAACGGCAAGCGTACCGCTCCTGCTGCTCTGAAGATCGCCTGCGACCTGGTTGACGAAGGTATGATCGACGAGAAGAAGGCCGTGGCTATGATCGAACCCCGTACTCTGGACACTCTGCTCCATCCCCAGTTTGACGCCGCTGCCCTGAAGGCTGCACAGCCCATCGGCAAGGCACTGGCTGCCTCCCCCGGAGCTGCTGCCGGTAAGATCGTATTCACCGCTGAAGATGCCAAGGAATGGGCTGCCCGTGGTGAAAAGGTCGTTCTGGTTCGTCTGGAAACCTCTCCTGAAGATATCGAAGGTATGATGGCCGCTCAGGGCATCCTCACCGTCCGCGGTGGTATGACCTCCCACGCAGCCGTTGTTGCCCGTGGTATGGGTACCTGCTGCGTATCCGGCTGCACCGACATCAATATGGACGAGGAAAACAAGAAGTTCACTCTGGCCGGCAAGACCTTCCACGAAGGCGACGAGCTGTCCCTGGATGGCTCCACCGGCTGCATCTATGACGGCCTGATCCCCACCAAGGAAGCTGAGATCGCCGGCGAGTTCGGCCGCATCATGGCTTGGGCCGACCAGTACCGCCGCCTGAAGGTCCGCACCAATGCCGACTCCCCCCGCGACGCCGTCAAGGCCCGCTCCCTGGGTGCGGAAGGCATCGGCCTGTGCCGTACCGAGCATATG
>JAZRLK010000091.1:0-22649 GCA_045646805.1 Faecousia sp. | reverse complement strand
GCAGGTGCTGGTATGCCTGGTGGTCAATGGCAGAAAGCTGCCCCATACGGAAGATCTGATCAAGCGACTGCAGGCGGTTCCCGGCTTTACTACTTTGGTGCTGTCTGTCAATACCAAAAAGGGCAATACCATTCTGGGTGACGAATTTATTACCTTGTACGGTCCCGGCTATATTGAAGATACCTTGTGCGGCTTGAACTTCCGCCTTTCTGCCCGGTCTTTCTACCAGGTCAATCACCCCCAGGCGCAGCGGCTGTACGAAGCCGCTATCTCCCAGGCAGGCATCACCAAAAAGGATCTGGTTCTGGATTTATACTGCGGCGTGGGTACGATTACACTGATTATGGCGAAGCAGGCAGGAAAGGTGATCGGCGTGGAGGTTGTGGAAGCAGCCGTCCGGGATGCCCGGGAAAATGCCAAGCGCAACGGCATCGAGAACGCAGAATTTTTCTGCGGCGATGCAGGCAAGGCGGCTTTGGAGCTGGAGCAAAAAGGCATCCGCCCGGATGTGGTGGTGGTCGATCCGCCCCGAAAGGGCTTGAACGCCGATACCATTGAGGCTCTGCACCGAATGAACCCCCGAAAAATCGTCTATGTTTCCTGCGATCCGGCAACACTGGCTCGTGATGTGGCACTTTTAAAAGAACGGGGCTATCAGCTCACTTCTGCCCAGGCGGCAGACCTGTTCCCTCGCTGCGCGCATGTAGAATCTATTGTTTGCCTGTGCAAACAATAGATTCAGCGATATAAATTCCTGCGGAATTTGCGATATACGCAAAGCGTGCGATATATCTACGATGCGATATGCGCTGCGGCGCGTGGGAATTTATATCATATCGCAGCCGAGGGCTATCTCGCATTTGCGGAGCAAATATATCGCGTTGCAAAGCAACATATCGCAAAAGGAGAAAGTATGGACAACAAGACAATAAAAGAGTTGGCTGTGGAATTGACAGTCGAAATTACCGTAATCTGCGACAGAATAAAGGGTCGTTCTGTCTTTGTGAATCAGTTACTGCGTTCGTGTTCTTCCATTGGTGCGAATGCTCACGAAGCCAGATATGCGCAGAGCAACGCAGATTTCATAAGCAAACTGGAAATTGCCCTTAAAGAATGTTATGAAACAGAATATTGGCTTGAAATTCTTTATAAGGTCAAGTCTATTGATGAAGCAACATGCAAAGGATTGTTCAATCAGTGTGGGACAATTCGCAGAAAGCTGATTGCATCTATCACGACAGTTAAGAACAAAAAGGAACAAAATTATGGGACTGTTTGACATTTTCAAGAAGAAAAAGCCTATACTGACAACAGAGCAAAAGCTTGACAAGATGTGGGATCTTTGGGCAGTTGACAAGTTGGATTTGCCTTGCGCAAAGCTGATGAAGTACGAAAGTGAAGTCGATAATGGCGGTCACAGCCAGTATTTCTTCAATGTCGCCAACTGTGGTGATCTGGCATCAGAAGTGGAAGCCTTGCTGTCTATGCTGCCCGAACCCTTGCGGGGGAATCTGGAACGGGGATATGCTGCGTTTTCTGAGCAGGATGACATTTCCGATGATGTCAATGACGAGTTATTTGCAGAATGCGATGATATCTTCTACGAACACGAACAACTGATAATTGACATTCTTTACGAGGCTGCTAAAAACTTTCCAATGTAACAATCAAGAGGAACATAAAATATGAACAAAAATTCCGTTTTTTACAGGAAAAAGCATATTTTTGTCGGCATTTTGTTGGCTTTCTTTTATCTGTGGCTGGCTTCCCGGATTCCCTACACCCACGACGACTGGGATTGGGGGCTGGATATGGGCATTCAGCGGTGGCTGACAGCCGAAGTCAACAGCCGATATTTGGGAAATTTTCTGGAAGTGGTTATGACCCGTTCGGAAATTCTCAAAACCCTGATGATGGGAGCCGGATATTGTTTGATTCCCTGTATGATTGCCGCCGTTGCGGTCAAGGAATCCGGCAGCAAAAATTTAGGATGGCTCTGCTTTGTCCTCAGCAACATTCTTCTTTTAACCATGGATCAGGGGATCTGGAAGCAGACTTACGGCTGGGTTGCAGGATACGCAAATTTTGTAATCTCCGGGGTTTTTATGCTGTTTTTGGTGCAGAAAGGTTTGGATGCTGCCCAAAACCGCCAGAGCCGGTTTGACGGCAAGTTCCTCGGCTGCGCCGGACTTTTTGCGGTCAGCTTTTTGGGACAGCTTTTCCTGGAAAATCTGGCTATCTTTATGACGGCATTTTTCCTGCTGAGCGTTATTTGGTATTACCGCAAACATAAAGCTATAAACAAACAGCTTGTTTTTATGCTGGCAGGCGCGATTTTGGGATTGGCTGTGGTTTTCAGCAACGGCATCTACATCACACTGCTGACTACCGGAAAGGCCATCGGAAATTACCGGCAATTGAATATCAATGCCTCTGAATCTCCGGCGCAAATGCTTTGCGGTTTTCTTGTGCAGGCCGTGCACATCCCTTACCGTCTTTGGGAGACTAATTTGATAAATTCCCTGTCTGTGCTTGGGGTTATGACCCTATGCGTGTTGAAAAACACAAATCGGAAAACGGGATGGGGATTTGTCACTGTGAATTGCCTGCTGGGCTGCTTCTTTATTGCAGGGAATTTTGAAACCATCGTAAACCCCGACTCATTTCCGAAAATGGCTGTCCACGCAGTGATCAATGTTTTTTATTTTGCGATCATCGGCATTGAAATTCTTGCAGCTTTTCGGAAGGACAAGACTCGCAGAGCAAAACTGCTTACGATGTGGATTCTGGCACCGGCAGTCATTCTGCCCTTAGTGGCAACCTCGGAATTAGGCGCAAGACTGTTCTTTACATCCAATATTTTTGCAATCGTCTTTATCGAAATGGCAATATGCGGAATATGGGACGGGACAGAAAAAAGCTGCAAATGGTCAAAATATGCAGCCGTGGCAATACTTGCTGTTTTTGTTCTCGGTTACGGTGTGATCTACAGTCAGATCGGTGCATGCAAAGACCAAAGAGACGCCATAATTGCCCAGGCTATCGAAAACAACGAAAAGACCATTGTGCTTCCCCCTTATCCCTTCGAAGAATACATATGGCACGCAGATCCGGAAAACGAAGAAAGACTCATATATTTCAAGGCGTTTTATCAATTGGCTCCCGACGTGGAGATTATCTTTGACCAGCCATAAAACAAAACTTGGGCTGTCTCACTAAGGCAAAGAAACAGCCACCTCCGATCTGGAGGCGGCTGTTTCTATCTGTTCGACAAGTTGGAATTTGAAGACTAATCGTTATCATTAGTATATGGTTTCTATATATTCAAGCTCATTTACAACCGAAGCACCATAAATTATATCGTTGTCCGTGCAAATTTGAAGGTATCGATGCTCGCCACTTTCGATAGGCAATTCGTAATAGCAGTATATGTTTTCTGCGTTTGGGTGTCCAAACTGTTTTGTGAACTCAGAAAAACTATTGGAAGCTTTGAAAAAATTTCTAATAGCATCAATATTCAGCGGGTCTGTCGAGGTGGAGTACATATGAGGGTGGCCGCTGATACATCTTATTTCGTTTTCTATTGTGGCATCGGCATGAACGGTAAGCCCCACAGAATCGCCTATTTTTAAATTATCATCATACTCTAAAATACAATATTCATCTGCTGTGTAAAAGTCCATTTGAACGATACCTATTTGTTGGTCATCATAAGTGTTTTCATACATCAAGTCCAAATAGCACCAGTAATAGGTATTGCCAGAACGGACAGGAAAACATGTGCAGGCGTTTTTGCTATGCTTACCATCATCATAAGATGCTCCACCGTTCAAAAGACCATTCCAACCTATTTCATCAGTTGGGCCTGCATATATTGATAACAATTTGTCAATTTGGTCTTCTAAATCTTCGTCTTGTTCCCTAACGGAAGGAGAGAATAAATTGTAAATCGCCTCATTATCTCTTTCGTCCAAGGCATTAAACAGTGAGGTTATAGCATCATTATAGGCTGTTTTTTCTTTTGAATCATCTATATATACAATTCCACAACCAGAGAATGTTAGTAAATAAATTATACATATCAAAAAGATCGCGACTTTTTTCATATTCATCTCCTCACTAAATTCAAGTTTGTCTGACAGCATTATACTCCGACACTCTGCGTAATTTACGCATGTTTTGTGCTATTTTTCCATATTGGTTGTGGGCACCTCAGGAGAGGTGCCCCTACAAATTTGTTTTAAGACAGCCTTTTTTCTGGTATTTACTCTACGCAAATAGTGCCGTCGTCTTTGACGGTGATGGTCATATCGTCTTTTACATAGCTTAAAAACTCTTCGCCCAGGGAGTCCACAACCGGCATATTCACGCCGTCCAGCCAAACAGATGCCAGAATCGAACCGGCGGCTGCCAGGGAGTCAATGGGATTAGAAAACAGCATGCATGCAGGCTGACGGCCCATGGCGCAGGCGCAGTAGATGACCATACCGCCGGTGGTAGAGCCGATAGTCTGAGGCAGGCACAGAGCCTTTCCTGCCATAGCCTTACCGTAGAGATCCGGGTTATTCTGATCGCCGCAGGTGGCATTTTTGTCACCGAATTGCAGTGCCTTCTGGAAGGAGGCCAGAGTATTCAGACCGCCGTGGGTCACCAAAGCCTTGGCGGTGACGGTGCCGGGAGTTACGATTCTTCCTTTAAACTCTTTCATCCTTATTTGCCTCCCTTCGTAATCTTGCCGAGAATTTCCTCTTCGGTGTAGTACCGGGCGGTGGTATAGGTACGCAGCTTGTTGGAGCAGGTGATCACCGGCATTTTGCCGCACAAGGGGTTATTCATATACATCAGCGGGCAAATATCAGACAGAATCACGCCGGTCTTTTTCAGCCGCTGGGCATAATCGGTCTTTTCGAACTCCTTCTTTACGCCCGGGGCGGTGGTGAATACGGTGGGAATGAGAACCTTCTTGTTTCCGGCATCTGCCAGACCCTTTTCCACCCGGTCAGTCCAGTCCTTTAATTGCTGCAAACTCATATGGGGGCAGCCTACAAAGCACAGCTTGGGCTTGGCATCGGGGTTTTTCCAGATCACCGGGTAGTTATCCTGCACCCTTTGCAGCTCTGCATCGTCGATCACATAAACCTGTGCGCCCTCGCAGATCAAGCTTTCGCCTGACTCTACAGCCTCAGGAGTCAGCTTGTCCATATGGTAAAGACCCACTGCGCCATTGGAGGCGGTGGCTGCGCCGAAGTCTTTTAAGTAAGTGCAGGCGGCATCGTCCAGCTCTGTGCCCAGCCACTTGTCCATTCCGTAAATATAGGGAACATCCTCCATCACCTTCATACCGATGGCAGAGCCCAAAAGCTGTGCCTCCGGCTTTTTGGTGGTTTCCACTTTTACGATCCAGGTGGCCTTTCTGCCCTCATCGGTTAATAGACCAAAATGGGGAACGCAACCGGCGATGGAGCCCATAATATCCATAATGCCGGAATTGCGGTTGCACCGTGCGCCCAAAACAGAGTTGGCATAAACCACCGCAGAGGATTCTGCCCAGCTTAAAACCTCGCCCTTTTTGGGCTTGTTGCCAACTTGATCCAGATAGCAGGCGCAGGTGAAGGCGTCTTCGTTCAGAAGACCCAGCTGCTGCAGCTGACCCTCATAGAAATCCTGCTTGGAGTACATAAATTTATTAAAAATCAAATTTTGCAGGAAGTTTGCCGGAACATTTTTATCCAGCGGTCTGGGGTCCATAGAGAATTTCTGCTGAGAAATTGCCCCTGCTTCGATCAGCTGGTTCATCAGCTCATACACAGGTCCGATCATCTTCAGACCGAAAGAGGTAACCAGGTGGTTATATTCGGAAGTGACAGGCACCATTTTGTCTGCGCCGAAGGCTTCGCCGTACATTACCAAAGTTTTCATAACCTTGGCCATGGTTTCGCCTTTTTCGCCATTCAAAACAGCCTGTTGTTCATCGGTTAAAAACATAATTTCCTCCTTAGGTAGGGACCGGCGTCCTCGACGGTCCTTGATATATAATGCTGCTTGGCAGCCGGACCGTCCGGAGGCCGGTCCCTACAATGCGCGTTATTACAGCTTCATTGCCACATCCCAGGCCTGCCAGATGACAGAGCGCAGGTTGCCAACCTTGGAGCAGTCGCCAACGAGATGGATGTGCTTGCTCTTCTGTGCAACGGGTGCGCTGCGGTAGCCGGTGGAAAGAATGACGGAATCGGCATCGATCTTGAAGGACTTACCCTCTTTATCCATAACCGTTACGCCGTCGGTGTGGACTTCTGACAGCTTGGTTTCCAGATGTACAGGAACCTGGTTTGTCTTGAAGAAGTCCCGGAGGAAGCTGGTATTGGCAAGGCACACGCCCTTGGTAACGATCAAATCGTCCATCATTTCCACAATGGTGGGTTGCTTGCCCTGCAGGTACAGCTCATAGGCAATTTCGCAGCCGGTTAAACCGCCGCCGATGATAACAACCTTATTGCCCACCTGCTTTTCGCCCAGCAGGAAGTCAACAGCCTGAATGCCGTTATCAATGCCGGGAACGGGGATACGGTTGGCGTTGGAGCCGGTGGCCACGATCACCTCGTCAGCCTCCAGCGATGCCACATCGGTAATCTCGGTATTCAGCTTTACTTCGATGGGGTGTTTGGTAATCTCCCGGCGATACCAGGCAATCAAATCCCGGTCCTTTTCCTTGAAGGAGGGAGCAGCCGCAGCAATGAACACGCCGCCAAGCTTATCGCTCTTTTCATACAGGGTAACGCTGTGACCCCGTTTGGCGCAAACGATGGCAGCTTCCATACCGCCGATACCGCCGCCGATGACGGCGATTTTCTTTGCCTTTTTGGCAGGCTTTAAATAGTACTTGCCGGTCTGCATCGTGGGGGGATTGATGGCGCAGCGGGCCAGGTGCATCGTATCAGACAGATCCTGGGTGTTTGCGTGACCATTGGAGGAGGAGAAGTTGAAGCAGCCTGCGTGGCAGCAGATACAGGGACGGATATCTTCCAGACGATCTTCAATCAGCTTGGTGATCCACTCCGGGTCTGCCAGGAACTGACGGGCAACGCCCACGGCGTCAATCTTGCCGTCAGCAACTGCCTGTGCGCCCACATCCGGCTCCATTCTGCCTGCACACACCACGGGGATATCCACAAACTGCTTAATATGGGATACATCCTCTAAGTTGCAGTTCTGGGGCATATACATAGGCGGATGAGCCCAATACCAGGAGTCATAAGTACCGTTGTCGGCGTTGAGCATATCATAGCCGGCATCCTGCAGATACTTGGCAGCCTTCTCGGATTCTGCCATATTTCTGCCCTTTTCTTCGTAGACCTCTCCGGGCAATGCGCCGTAACGGAAGTCCTTGACCTTGCTCTCTACGGAGTAACGCAGAGAAACGGGGAATTTTTCGCCGCAGACAGCCTTGATAGCCTTGACGATCTCCACCGGGAAGCGGTAACGGTTTTCAAAAGAGCCGCCGTACTCGTCGGTGCGGTGGTTGGTCCACTCCATAGTGAATTGGTCCAGAAGATAACCTTCATGAACAGCGTGGATCTCCACGCCGTCAACGCCTGCATCCATACAAAGCTTGGCAGTCTTGGCGAATGCTTCGATGATCTCGTGGATCTGCTTTTTGGTCATTTCCGGGGTGGTAATGTCCGGTGCCCAACGGGAAGGCAGGGGACTGGGGGCAGCCAGTTCGTGATTGGTGTCTATCACAGGTTTGATCAGTGTACGAGTAACAGGGTTTCTGTGCAGGGGGGCGATCAGCTCGGTAATAGCCCAGCTTCTGCCCATACCGGCAGTCAGCTGGATAAACAGCTTTGCGCCGGTCTTATGGATTTCCTCCATAAACTCCTTCAGATCCTCAAACATCTTGGGATTCTGCCACAGCCATTTTCCCCAGAAGGTATCCCGCAGGGGAGCAATGCCGGGGATGATCAAGCCAACATTATTTTTTGCTCTTTCCAGGAAGAAGTTGGCGGCTTCTTTGTCAAATTTACAGCCGGTCAGCTCAAACCAGCCAAACAGAGATGTTCCGCCCATGGGGCACAGCACAATGCGGTTTTTGATCTCCACATCGCCCACCTTCCAGGGGGTAAATAAGGCATCATATTTTTGATCCATATTTTTTATCCTTTCCGTTACAGGCTTTTTGCCCATATCAATAAAATTATACTGTTTTCTCAAATAATTGTCAATTGTCCATTGCCAATTGCATAATTTGGTGGTTGCTCTTTAAGGGAAACTAAGTTATAATGATAAACAGAAAAGTATGCGCATTGTTACAGGAGTATGCTATGGAATATTTGGAATTGACCATTTCTGCGGTCAGCCGGGGAATTGATGCTTTATCAGCCGCTCTGACTGCCGGAGGATTTGCCGATCTTGTAATTGAAGACCAGGCAGAATTTGAATCTTTTTTAGACGAAAACCGGGCTTACTGGGACTACATTGACGAAAAACTGCAATCCCAGTTGGAGGGGCTTTCCCAGATCAAATTATATCTGGAAAAAGAGGACGAAAGCGGTCTTGCCAAGCTGGAAGCCTTGCTGGAAGCTTTGAAGGAGCAGCACGGAGACAGCCTTGGTTCTCTGGAGCTGACCGTCACGCCCCTTGCCCCGGTGGACTGGGAAGAAAGCTGGAAGGATAACTACCCCCCTCAGCCGGTGGGAGAAAAACTGATCGTTCTGCCTTACTGGATCGAAGATGCCCAAAACCGCATCCCGATAATTTTGGATCCCGGTCTGACCTTTGGAACTGGTGCCCATCCTTCCACCCAGATGGTTATGGAATTTATGGAGGAGCTGGATCTGCAGGACAAAAACTGTCTGGACTTGGGCAGCGGCAGCGGTATTTTGTCTATTGCGGCACTGCGGTTGGGCGCAAAAGCTGCTGTAGGCGTGGACATTGACCCCAAAGCAGAGGATATCGCCCGGGAAAATGCCGCCTACAACGGATTTTCTTCCCCCCGGTTTACTGCGCTGACCGGCAATGTAACGGAAAACAAAAAGCTGATGAACCGTCTCCGGGAGGATTCCTACGATCTGGTGCTGGTGAACATTGTTGCCGATGTGATCATCGGTCTTGCTCCCATACTCCCCGGATTTTTGCAGGAAAACAGCCATCTTCTGCTATCGGGTATTTTGGATACCCGGCTGGAAGATGTCCGCCGCGCCATTGAAAATGCCGGGCTGACCATTGTGCAGCAAAAGGCCAAAGAGGACTGGCGCAGTTTGAAAGTGAGGAAATGCTTATGATCATACCCTATCGAGCCAGAAGCTTTTTCAAACGGATGGGAAAATCCCTGGTCATCCTGGCAGTGGTTGCCGCAATCACGGTGGTATTCGGCTTTATTTGGCTGGATCGCTATGTGGTTTACACACAGGAGGGCATTAAATTTGATTTTTCCCAATCCTCCCACAATCTCACCGGTCAAAAAGTGGAAAAGCCGGTAATCGAAAACCCCATTTCCCTTTACTATCACGATGGTGCCGACTCCCCCTACGCTCAGAAAGAACTGGAAAAGATCACCGGCTACTACATAGCCACCCAGGATTTGGAAGCAGACTTTGAAGGCGTTTTGGAGCAGGTGAAGAAGATCCCGGCAGAATCTGCCATTATGATCGATGTTAAGAGCATCTACGGCACATTTGCCTATTCCTCCTATGCCAGCGAGGAACGGAATGTGGACATCGATACCGAGAAAATGGATGCGCTCATCAAGCAGCTGAACAACGGCAAACACTACACCATTGCCAGAGTGCCTGCATTGCGGGACAGAATGTTCGGCTTGAACCACGTGGAAAACGGTTTGCCCGTGGCTGCCGGTTATTTGTGGATGGATTCCTCCGGCTGCTACTGGTTGGATCCCACCAAAGACGGCACCATTACCTATCTGGTGCAGATCGCCAACGAGCTGAAAAATTTGGGCTTTGACGAAGTGGTATTTACCGATTTCTATTTTCCGGAAACTGACAGCATTATTTTCCGGGGAGATAAGACCGAAGCCTTGACCAAAGCGGCGCAGACCTTGGTGAACACCTGCGGCGCAAACGGTTTTACCGTATCCTTCGGCATCAAGCAGCCCTTCACCTTCCCCGAAGGCAAGAGCCGGATCATCTTGCAGGATGTTTCTGCCGCCGATGCGGAGCTTGCAGCCGCCGGCATTGAAATTGACAATCCTGAGGCCCGGATTATGTTCCTGGCAGAAAACCACGATACCCGTTACGATGGCTACAGCGTTCTGCGTCCCATCTCCATCGTAGAATAACAAGCAAATCTATATCGGGAGGGGCAATGCCCCTCCCCTACAATGTGGTAATTTTATTAAATGTTGCATATTGATTGCAAAACAAGGAGAAAGATATGCAAAAGCAGATAGAGAAATTAAATAAAAAGCAGCTTTTGTGGATCGGCATTGGCGTTGCGGCGCTGATGATCCTTGTTTTGACCGTTGTGTTTTTGGTTACGGGGTCTGCCGAGCCCCCTGCACCTGAGGAAGTCCCCCAGGAGGTTCAGCAAACCGAACCTCCAAGCTACTATAATCCGGCGGATTTTCAGCTGGACGAAAACGGCTTTATGACCTGCCTGACAGCGGACTACGCCGCCGGCATTGATGTTTCCTTCTATCAAGGAGAAATCGACTGGCAGCAGGTGCGAGATGCCGGAGTAGAATTTGTGTTTATCCGGCTGGGCGGCAGAGGCACCACGGAAGGAAAGCTTTACGAAGACGAAAAGGCGCAGCAATACTACGAAGAAGCCAAAGCTGCCGGTTTGCAGGTTGGCGCATACTTCTATTCTCAGGCAGTAACTCCCAAGGAAGCGGAGGAAGAAGCCTGGTTTGTGCTGCAAAAGGCAGCAAACTGGGAGCTGGATCTGCCCGTAGCCTACGACTGGGAATGGGGAGGAGAAGGCTCACGAACCGACGGGATGGACCCCCAGATGCTGACCCAATGCTGCATCAGCTTTTGCACGGTGATCGAAAACGCCGGTCTTTCCCCTATGATCTATTTTAACGCCTTTCAGGGCATCAATCAGATGGAGCTGGAACGGCTGCAGCAATATCCCTTCTGGCTTGCTATGTATGATGCGCCTATGGAATTTCCCTACCGGGTGGACTGCTGGCAGTATTCCGCCGCCGGAACAGTTCCCGGCATTAACGGCCCCGTGGATCTGAATATTCAGTTAAAAACTGACAATGGACAATGATTATGACATACGAAAATTGCAAGCTATGTCCCAGAAGGTGCGGCGCAGACAGAACGGCTGGGCAAACCGGCTTTTGCCGCTGCCCGGATACCGCTTTGGTGGCAAAATATATGCTCCATAAATGGGAAGAGCCGGTGCTTGCCGGGGAAGGCGGCAGCGGCGCCATCTTTTTCGGCGGCTGTACCTTAGGCTGCAGCTATTGCCAAAACCGGGCAATCAGCACCTGCCCCACAGGAGAAGCTGCCGACAGTCAAAGACTGCGGCAAATTATGGAAGAACTGATCGAACAAGGTGCAGAAAACATCGACCTGGTAACGCCTACCCAATTTTTGCCTACCATCCTTCCTGCCTTAACGCCCAAGCTGCCCGTTCCGGTGGTCTATAACTGCGGCGGCTACGAAAATACTGCCGCCATTGCCGCTTTGGATAACTTGGTGGATATCTGGCTGCCGGATATGAAATACGCCGATAATGCCTTAGCAAAAGCCCTTTCCGGTGTTTCCGATTATTTTGAAACCGCAGCCGCTGCCATCCGTCAGATGGTGCGGCAGACCGGCCCCGTACAGTACCGGGGAGAAAAAATAGTCAAAGGCGTGGTAATCCGCCATTTGATCCTGCCGGGGCAGGTAGAAAATTCTCTGAAAGTTCTGGACTGGATCGGGGAGACATTTGCTCCCGGTGAGGTTTTGGTCAGCCTGATGCGGCAGTATACCCCCATGCCGGGGATGCAGCCGCCCCTGGACAGAGCGGTTACGGACGAGGAATACCAATCGGTACTGAGCTGGATGTATTTGAACGATTTGGAGGGTTTCACCCAGGAAAATTCCGCCTCGGGAACCTTGTATATCCCTGATTTTTAACAGTTTTACAGAAAGAAGGGTTTCTCTTGCACTCGAAACAACATTCCCTGACTGAAGGGTCTGTTTGGAAAGCGATGCTGCTGTTTGCGCTGCCGATATTTTTGGGCAACGTTTTCCAGCAGCTGTACAACGCCTTTGACGCCTGGTGCGTCGGCAATTACATAGACGACGATGCTCTGGCGGCCGTCAGCTCCTCCGGCAGTTTGATCTTTATGATGGTCAGCTTCTTTAACGGCCTGGCTATGGGCGCAGGCGTGATTATCGCCCGAGCCTTCGGCGCAAAACAATACGACGAAATGGACAAGGCAATTCATACCGCCATTGCTTTCGGCCTTGTAACCGGCGTAATTCTCACCGCTTCCGGTGTGGCACTGACTCCGATGATTCTGCGGTGGATGGGCACGCCGTCCGGCGTGCTTCCCAAATCCATCGAGTATTTTCGCTTCTATTTTCTCGGTGCGATTTTTACCGTAATGTACAACATTTTTACCGGCATTCTCCACGCCGTAGGCGACAGCAAGCATCCTCTTTATTATTTGATTTTCTCCACATTTCTCAATATCGCCCTGGATATGCTGTTTGTGGCTTTTCTGGGTTGGGGCGTATGGTCTGCCGCCGTTGCCACCACCATTTCCCAGGGCTTCAGCGCACTGCTGTGCTTTATCCATATGCTGCGTGTGGATGCCCCTTACCGGATTCGTGTCCGCAAAATTCGCTTCCACAAGGAAAGTCTTATGGAGATTTTCCGTTACGGACTGCCCTCCGGTGTACAAAACAGCGTGATTGCCCTTGCCAATGTGGTAGTGCAGTTTAACATCAACAGCTTTAACGAATTGGCTATGGCAGGCTGCGGCTCCTATTCCAAGCTGGAAGGCTTTGCCTTTCTGCCGGTTACCTGTTTCTCCCAGTCCTTATCCACCTTTGTGGGGCAGAATTTGGGAGCAGGTCATCACGGTCGTGTAAAAAAGGGCGTGGCCTTTGCCGTAATATGCAGCTGCCTTATGGCAGGGATCATCGGCTTTTTGAGCTATGTGTTTGCGCCGGAACTGATCGATATCTTCTGCGAATCCCAGGAAGCTGTCAATTTCGGAACCCAGCATATGCAAACCATCTGCCGCTTCTACTTCCTGCTGGCCTTTTCCCACTGCATCGCCGGCGTTCTGCGAGGTGCGGGCAAAGCGATGGTTCCCATGTTTACCATGCTGATCTGCTGGTGCGTGATCCGGGTGACTTACATCACCATTGCTTTGAAATTCGTCTATGAACTGACTACCATTTCCTGGGCATATCCTATCACCTGGACACTGAGCAGCATTATTTTCCTCATCTATTTCCTGAAAGCAGATTGGATCCACAATTTTGATAAAATAAAGCAGGAGCAATAAGCTCCTGCTTTTCAGAGTGTCAAAGAACCCCCAAACCGTCAAAATGCAGTATTTCTATCTTGGCCCCCTCGTTTTGAGGGGGCTGGCAAAAAACGCAGTTTTTTGACTGGGGGAGTTACAGAAAACCCTTGCTGCGCAAGACATTTTGACTTACTACGCAACTCGCCCTCTACCGTACCATCTGTACGCCGACGAGGGCGAGTTGCTTGTCTTTGGCGCTTCTTTGCCCTCTGCAGTCTGTCAAAAATACTTTTTTGACAGACTGCAAAAGCAGGAGCAATAAGCTCCTGCTTTTAAAATACCAGAAAATGCATAATCAGCGCCATAATGACGCCCAGGGAAATACCGGCGCAGACCTGCACCGGGGTATGACCCACATATTCCTTCAGCTTCACTTCCGGCAATTTTTTAGTTGTCAGTACCTCGAAGGATTCGATGATCTCCTTGAGCAAAACTGCCTGCTTGCCGGTTTCCTGGCGGACACCGGTGGCATCGTGGCAAACGATGATGGCCAGGATCATAGCAATGGCAAATTCAAAAGAACCGGGACCCCGCTGCAGCAGCGTAAACGTTGCCAAAGAACTGACTGTTGCTGAATGGCCGCTGGGCATTCCGCCATCGCTGAACAGCCACCCCAGAGAGAATTTTTTATTGATAATGGAGCTGATAATCATCTTGATAACCTGCGCCACAAGCCACGCAGAAAGTCCGGTCAGCAAAAACGGATTGGTGAGAAGTGTTTTCAGCCAGTCCATAATTTCCTCCTGTTTTTTCTCATTTCCATATAGTATAACACATAATATTCATAATTTCTACAACTTTTTCACAAAATATTGTAGGGACAAGGCTGGGCCCAATGTCATTAAGTTCGTGTCATTGCGAACCAGTGACCGTGTCACTGGTGTGGCAATCTCTTATAACAGGCTATACTTTGAGATTCCCACGCCAGTGTGATCACTGGCTCGGAATGACAATAAAGCTTAACTAAATGACATCGGGCAATGCCCTGTCCCTATAGAAGATATATTATACTTTTTGCAAAACCATAGCGGTACGGCTGGGGAGGTACACCAAAATTCCCGTTCTGCCGTCAGCACTTTTCACCGTGCTGTAGCGCTGATGGGCAATACGCCCGTGGCCGCCGTAGCAGAAATCGTCAGAAGAGAGAATCACTTCATATTCCCCCTCCTCCTGCACAGGCAGAAACAGCCCTTCATAGGAACGGGTGGGATGGAAATTGAAGGCAAAAAAGGTATTGCCCTTTTGATAGAACATCTGCTTATTGTCATTGTGGATCATAAGCTGGGTGTCCTTTGCCCCCAAAACCTTCTGGGTTTTCAGAAGCTGCACCATATCCTTTTCAAATTCCTTAAGGAAACGGAATTTTAAATCCTTATTTTCTGCCAGACTCCACTGGCGGCGGCAATGATGGTAGCTCCAGCCATTGCCCTCTCTGGGAAAATCGATCCATTCCGGATGACCAAACTCATTGCCCATAAAGGTAAGATATCCGTCACCGCCCAAGGATGCGGTAACCAGCCGGATCAGCTTATGCAGAGCCATTCCCCGGTCGATGATCATATTCTCCTGGTAAACGCCCATGCCCCAGTACATTTCCTTATCGCACAGGCGGAACATAATGGTCTTGTCCCCAACCAATGCCTGATCGTGGGATTCGCAGTAGCCAATGACCGGCTCTTTGGGGCGGCGGGTGGAAAGCTCATAATAAATATTGCCCATATCCCAGTATTCATCGGGGGTTTCCTTCAGCAGCCGGATCCACATATCCGGCTCGCCCATAGCCAGCCGATAGTCAAAGCCCACGCCGCCCTTGGAGATCGGCAGTGCCAAGCCAGGCAGGGCAGAGGTATCCTCGGCAATGGTGATGGCATTGGGGTTAATTTGGCGGATCATCTCGTTTGCCAGCTGCAGGTAGGTCACCGCCTGGGTATCGGTATTCATAGAAAAATACTGGTCGTAGCCGGTAAAGGCTGTGCCCAGGCCGTGGTCTTTATAGAGCATGGAGGTCACGCCGTCAAACCGGAAACCGTCGAAATGATATTCCTCCATCCAGTACCGCAGGTTGGACAGCAAAAAATGAATCACTTCGTTTTTATCGTAGTTGAAGCACTTGGTGTTCCACGCCGGATGCTCTCCCATAGGACCGGTGTGGAAGAACTGATAGTCGGTGCCGTCAAATTCGTTGATGCCCTCCCGGGTATTTTTGCAGGCGTGGGAATGGACCACATCCAGCAGCACCGCAATTCCCATTTTGTGGGCGGTATCGATGAGTTTTTTCAGCTCCTCCGGCGTGCCGAACCGGGAGGATGCGGCAAAGAAATTGGTTACCTGATAGCCAAAAGATGCATAATAGGGATGCTCCATAATGGCCATAATCTGAATGGTATTGTATCCCAAATCCCGGATCTTGGGCAGGACAGAAATGCGGAACTCCTCATAAGTTCCCACTTTTCCTTCCTCCTGGGCCATTCCGATATGGCATTCATAAATAAACAGCTTCTTTTTCGGCTTGAAGCCTGTATCTGTCCAAACAAAGGGCTTTTCCGGATCGTGGATCACGCCGTTCCAGGCGATAGTCTGAGGGTCTTGCTCCACCCGGTGGATATAAAGGGGAATGCGCTCTAATTCCTGTCCGCCGGAAACCACCACGGCCATAACCTTTTGCCCGTGCTTTAAGCTGTCGCAGCCGGGCAAAAACAGGGTAAACACGCCATTTTCGCCCTTTTCCATAGGATAGGCGTACCGATCCCAGCCGCAAAAATCGCCAGTCAAATAAACCTTTTGCGCTGCAGGCGCCCATTCCCGGTAGTACCAGCCGTCTTTTGTCTTATGAAAGCCGAAGTACAGATGACCGGAGGCAAAATCACGCAGACTCACGCAGCTTGTCAGCAGCTGCTTTTTCTTTTTTTCAAAATTCTCCTTGCGAAGATCAAAGTCTTTTTCATATTGCTTTAAAAGGGGATCGTAACGAAAGATTGTATGCTTCATTTGATTCAGCTCCCTTCCCTTTTAGAATAAAGGTTTTCATTCCATCCGTCAAGAAAAAATAATGCATAAAATAAATTTCGGGAGGCAGATTGCCTCCCCTACATTCATTATGCATTTTGCATTACAATGGAAAGTTTTTTAGGGAGGGGCAATGCCCCTCCCCTGCAAATAGGTTTTAAATTTAGATAATTGTCAATTATTAACCTTCAATGGACTTTGCGTTTGCCAGCAGGTACTTTTCTGCCTCGGGATTCCACAGACCGTTGTTAGCCTTGCAGAGTCTGTCCAGCTCGGCGAACATAGGATCGGTCTTGCCCAGCTCGGCAAAATCATCGATAGCAGCCAAAGGCAGGTCGATCTGGGTGTAGATCAGCTTCTTGCCGCCGGGGATCTTGGGCAGGTTCAAAGTGGTGTCGATAACTGCGTTCAGACCGCCGATGTGGGTAACCAGAGCGGAGGGGTTCAGCTTGCCTGCGTTCATCATAGCGATAGCTTCCTGCATATCGTTGGTGTTGCCGCCGGAAGTACCCACAACGTGGGTGTACAGGTAGTGAACATTGAACCAGTTGAAGGGAGCCTTGAACTGGGGATCGGTGGGGCCGGCGAAGAAGTTCAGGCAGCCGGCGTAGCCCAGGATATCGTCAGCCTGCTCAATGACGGGCTTAACAGGAGCAAAGCAAACTACATCGTCGTAGCCGGTGCCGCCTGTCAGGCTGCGCAGGTACTCGGTAGCATTTTCCATACGGGTGTTGACATAGTGCAGCTCGATGCCCTGCTTTGCAGCTTCCTCTACGGTGTAGATGGATGCAGCACGGGTCAGTCTTGCCTCGTCGATATCGGTGACGACCAGCAGGCTGGGACGGCGGTCGCAGTGCAGAGCATAGTCAATGGCAGCCAGACCCATAGGACCGACGGATGCCAGCAGGGCCATCTTGCCGCCTTCCTTGATGCCCATTTCGTGGACATAGGAACCGGCCTTGGTGTGGTACATAGCGTGGAAAGTACCGATAACACAGCTCAGAGGTTCTGCCAGAGAGCCATAGTAGTATGTATCGGAATCGTAAGGCAGCAGGCAGTTTTCCAGCAGTGTTTCGATGGGAACATTGCAGTACTGAGAGTTGCCGCCGCAGTAGCTGTAGGAGTAGCCGGGGGCCATCTGGCTGCCCTTATGGAAGTGGGCGGGCTGAATTACAAACTTATCGCCGACCTTATACTTTTCCTTCCAGTTTTCGCCTACTTCTACGATATCACCGCAGAACTCGTGACCTACGATGGTGGGGTTCTCATCGCAGTTATTGGGAACACGCTTGTGGTCGCCGCCTTCGATGGCAGCTTTGTAGGTGGACATGCACAGAGAATCGGATACAACGCGGATGCGGACATCATCAGGACCGATTTCGGGCAGATTTACCTCGTCCAGACGAAGATCCATTTTGCCATGAATACGGACTGCTTTTGTTTTCATAGTTGAATTTCTCCTTTTATTATTAACATCATTTTGATTGTAGCACAGGTTCAAAAAAGATTCAAGTACACTTATTACGAAAACGGGATTTTTCTTGCTTTTAAAATGCAGGTGTGGTAGTATAAGGAGAAGAAACAAAAAAAGGAGGCGGTTTGATGCGGCGCATCACGCTGATTTTCCTAAGCTTGATTTTAATTGCAGGGCTGTGTATGCCGGTATGGGCTGCAAACTATGCCTCCGGCGTCCAGATGACTGCCAATGTAAACGGTGACGAAAGCTGCCAGGTTACCATCGTTGCCACCTTCCATATTGAGGAAAATGACGGTGAGATCTATTTCCCCGTCCCGCTGGAGGCCAGCGCAGTGAGTCTGAACGGAACCCGTGTCAGCACCAGCCGGACCCGACAGGCAAGAAGAATCAATCTTTCCAAGGTTATCAAAAATATGACCGGCGATTTCACCATAACGGTCAGCTATTATCTGCCCGATGTGATCGAAACCAGTGCTGCCGGTACGCCCCAGCTGCAAATCCCTCTGCTTTCCGGCTATGAAGACACCATTTCCCAGCTGGATTTCACCGTAACAATGCCCGGTCAAATTCCGGGAAAACCCGCTTTTACCAGCGGTTATCACAGCGCAGGCATTGAAGAATACCTCTCCTGCACCGTCAGCGGCAATACGGTAAAGGGCACCTCCCTTTCCACCTTAAAAGATCACGAAACCTTAACCATGACCTTAGATGCCGATCCGGAGGTATTCACCGTAATTCCTCTGGAAATTGCAGAAAGCAGCGTGGATGATATCGGTATGATCGTTTGCGGTGTGCTGGCTGCTTTATACTGGCTGATCTTCCTGCGGGCTATGCCCCGGATTCCCCGTCGGTACGCCGCTGCGCCGGAAGGTGTTTCTGCCGGTGAAATGGGCGCAGTCATGACATTGGGCAAAGCAGACCTTTCTCTGATGGCAATGTCCTGGGCGCAAATGGGCTATTTACAGATGTATGCAGGCAAAAAGGGCATCACCTTGCAGCGGCAAATGGATATGGGAAATGAACGCTCCGCCTTTGAGCAGCGTTGCTTCAAAAAACTCTTCGACCGCCGCAGCAGTGTGGATACCTCCAGCTTGTTCTATGCAAATCTCTGCCGGGCAGTTTCCAAAATGCAGCCGGAGCTGCAGCCGTTGGTAACAGCCAAATCCGGCAATGTGTTGGTATTTCGAGCTTTGGCTGCGCTGATCGGTCTGTTCGGCGGCGTATCCTTCGGCGTGGTTATGACTGCCGATGCCGCACTGCCCTTCCTGGGCATCCTCACTTTGGCGGCAGTGGGCGGAATTTGCGGCTGGTTTATGCAGCTTCCTGTTAAAGAGCTGTTTCTGAGAAAAACCAGCAAAACCCTTTGGGGTGTGATCTTTACTGTAGTTTGGTTTGTTTTCGGCTTCATCGCCGGTCAGTTCAATATTGCGCTGACGGTTCTGCTGGTGCAGTGGCTTGCCGGTATCATGGCATTCTTCGGCGGCAGACGAAGCGAACAGGGAAGGGTAAAGCTCTCCCAAATTATGGGCCTGCGCCGTTATCTGCTGCGTCTTTCCAGGGACGAGCTGGAATGGATTTTGAAAAGCGACCCGGAATATTTCCATAATCTTGCCCCCTACGCTTTAGCTTTGGGCGTGGGTGATTCCTTCGCTGCAAAGTTCGGTAAAGGAAATTATGTAAACTGCCCTTATATCATTCACCATTCCGGAAAGACCGGCTCTGCCGGCGACTGGAATCATTTGATGACCAAAATGCTGTCGGATATGAACCGCCGCAGCCGGCTTCTGTTTTTGGAACGGATGGCAGGCATCGTGGCTGCCGCCCGAAACAGCCGTCCGCCACGGCGCAACAAAGAAGAAACCGAAACTCGATAATATACCATCAGGGAGGGGCGTTGAACTGCCCCTCCCTAAATTTGTTCTTTTATTCAATATCATTTATTAAAAATCAGATATGGGAACGGTTAATGATACTGATAGAAAGTAAACTGTTTTCTCCTTTGGTTGGTTACTGAATTTTATGATACAATTTTATCACATTCATTTTCAGAAATATTCCCGTCTTTTTCCCAACCTTTTGAAAAAGGGCTTTTCTGTGAATAACTCAAGTTTGGAGAAAGCATCAGCCCCCTTTTGTTACAGGAGCTTTTGCGGATAACAAATTTTCAGTAAGGGATACCTGTGAATCTATAAATAAAAGTTATAAATAAAACATCGTAACTATATTGGTTTTTTGGAAAGAAACCGCTATAATGCGGGAGGATTTGGAAAAACCCACAAAAACACCGTCTTTATTTCGTGTATTTAGCCGAGATCCCCTTTGGTAATCGGACCTCCCGTAGGGACACCCGTCCCCGGGTGTCCGCAATAAATCGGTAACATACAAATATTTTCATCCATCGAGGGCGAAAATAATTTTGCATTTTGCATTATGCATTTTGCATTCTGTCGGGTTGCTTTTTGGGGTAGGTTGTGCTACAATATTTGGTGGATATTTATATAAGGAGAAAATGCTATGTCTTTTACATACAAGGGTTTATCCATTGAGATGACCCGCCACACTGTGACTGACGCAGAAGTGGATCAGCATATCCACCGCCTGCTGCAGCAGAACCCCCGAATCGCTGAGGTTACAGACCGTCCCACAGAGAACGGTGACGAAGTGATTTTGGACTATGCCGGTTTCTGCGACGGCGTGCAGTTCCCTGGTGGAACGGCAGAAATGCAATCCCTGGTTTTGGGCAGCGGCAGATTTATCCCCGGCTTTGAGGAGCAGCTTTTGGACAAAGTTCCCGGCGAGGAAGTGGAAGTGAAGGTCACCTTCCCCAGCCAGTACCATTCCGCAGACCTGGCAGGCAAGGATGCCATTTTCCGCTGCAAGATCCATAAGATCCGCGTCAAGACCCCTTACGAGCTGGACGATGTATTTGCCAAGGAAGTTGGCGGCTGCGACAATTTGGAGCAGATGAAGGAAGTTTTAAAAGCCAGCCTTCAGAACTACACCGACGAGCGGGGCGAAATGGATCTGCAGGATCGGCTTTTGACTATGGCAGCCGAAACTCTGGAATTTTCCTGCAGCCAGGAAGAGCTGGATGCTGCGGTCAATCAGCAGATGATGGCATTTGAAGGTCAGCTCAGAAGCCAGGGCTTGAGCCTGGAAATGTACTGCTCCTTTATGGGCAAGACGGAAAAGGAGCTGCTCGAAGAGATGATCCCTTCTGCGGAAGCGGCGCTGCGGAATCAGGCAGCCATTGCCAAGATCGCAGAGCTGGAAAATATCACCGCCACTGACGAAGAGATCGGTCAGGCAATCGCTCTGGTGGCCCAGCGGAACAATATGACCGTAGAGCAAATGAAGCCCTATATGAACGAGGACTTCCACCAGGCAATCATTCAAAGTGTACAAACCGGCAAGGTGATGGCGCTCATTCGTGAGCACGCCGCCGTGACGGAAGTATAAAATCATCAAAAATGTGCGAAAAGCACCCTAATACAAGGAGGAACAAACTATGGCAATCATTTTCGACGAAAATGGCAAGTACGTAGACGAAAACGGCTACGTAAAGCTGGACCCCACCAAGTTTGCTGACTGGCAGATCGCTGAGGAAGCAGAGAAGACTCTGCCCCCCGTGGACTTCTTCCGTCAGAAGCTGGGCCTGCTGGAAGAGGAAATCATCCCCTACGGCAAGACCCCCAAGATCGACTTCATCAAGGTTATGAACCGTCTGAAGGATAAGCCCGACGGCAAGTTCATCGAAGTTACCGCTGTTACCCCCACTCCCTTCGGCGAAGGCAAGTCCACCGTTTCTCTGGGTCTGATCGAAGGCCTGGGCTACATCGGCAAGAATGCCGGCGGCGCTCTGCGTCAGCCCTCCGGCGGCCCCACCATGAACGTTAAGGGTACTGCAGCTGGCGGCGGCAACGCTCTGCTGATGCCTATGACCGAGTTCTCCCTGGGTCTGACCGGCGATATCAACGATATCATCAACGCTCACAACCTGGCTATGGTTGCTCTGACTGCCCGTATGCAGCACGAGCGCAACAACAACGACGAATGGCTGGCAAAGAAGGGCCTGAAGCGTCTGGACATCGACCCCAAGCGTGTGGAAATGGGCTGGGTTATCGACTTCTGCGCACAGAGCCTGCGTAACATCATCATCGGTCTGGGCGGCCGTCTGGACGGCTTTATGATGGAATCCAAGTTCGGCATCGCTGTTGGTTCCGAGCTGATGGCTATTCTGGCTGTTGCTAAGGATCTGAAGGATCTGCGTGAGCGTATCGGCAAGATCGTTGTGGCTTACTCCCGCAGCGGCGAGCCTGTTACCTGTGAGGATCTGGAAGTTGCCGGCGCTATGACCGCTTGGATGCGTAACGCCATCAACCCCACTATGTGCTACTCTGTTGAGCATCAGCCTGTTCTGATCCACGCCGGTCCTTTCGCCAACATCGCTATCGGCCAGTCCTCTGTTATTGCTGACCGTCTGGCTCTGAAGCTGTTCGACTACCATGTTACCGAGTCCGGCTTCGCTGCTGATATCGGCTTCGAGAAGTTCTGGAACGTTAAGACCCGTCTGTCCGGCCTGACCCCCAATGTTTCCGTTCTGGTTGCTACCGTTCGTTCCCTGAAGATGCACGGCGGCGGCCCCAAGGTTACCCCCGGCGCACCCCT